>JBIKSY010000143.1:0-9861 GCA_044348365.1 Chthoniobacteraceae bacterium | reverse complement strand
CTGCGGCGAGCCGGTCATGAGCATCTTCGCCGCGATCTGGTGGTCCGGAATTTCGGTGAAAAGGGAACGGATCACCGCCATCTCGTCGATGTGCTTGGCGAGTTCCGGAAAGACCTCGCAAACCTCGATGCCTGACTTCCCGGTTTTCGCAAATTTGAAGGGAGAGCCGAAGGCGACTCCCTCGTAACCGGGAATTTTCTTGCCGTCCTCCTTGGAAAGTTCCGCCTTCGGATCCCAGGTGTCCACTGTGGAAGGGGCGCCGCCGGCGAAGATCTGGATGACGGCTTTCGCCTTGGCTGGAAAATGTGGCGCCCTCGGAGCCAGCGGACCCGTCGCACCCGGCGCGGCGTTGAGGTCGAACGGGTTGATCCCAAAGAGCGAGGCCAGGCTCAGTCCTCCAAACCCCAGGCAGTTCCGGGTGAGAAAGTCGCGGCGCGAGAAAAAGGCGGCAGAATCAAGGTGTGCCAGGGGCGAGCTGTCCGGATTGAGCGCCCGGCGGGACTGGGTAAGAGGATCCATACCGTGTGAGACAGCAGGAAATGTGCCTTTTTCTCTGAGCGGAGGCCCCTTGGAGCCCGCTGAGGCGGGTGTCTCAAAAATGAGAATAGCACAGAAGCCGCGGATGGTCCGAATGATCATGTGCGCACGGTCCAACCTAATGTTTTGCTGTTATATCGCTAGTTACTAACATAGCCCTTGCCTAAACCTTAAAAGCATCGTCCATGGACCAGAAATTAGAGGGAACCCCGAAGGCAACCATCGAGGTGGCCGGCAGCAAAGTCACCCGGACCGAGGTCACCAATGACTGGGGGACGCGCCTGCAGTGGAAGGTGAGCCGCGACGGCAAGGAAATCGCCACGGTCGGGGCCGGCTTGGACCCGGTGTTCGAGCATACTGAAACCTCGCCAGGCAAGTACGAGGTGGTGCTGCAACAGTTTCGCTACGTGAACTATAAGAAAAACGCCGAGGGCAAGTTCACCGAAAGCGCCTATATCGACATCTCCAACCCCGTATCCTACACGCTGTAGGACACGGCCGGCTCCCAACTCCCCCCTCCCCATGCTACACATCGGAAACGAATATTTGCCCCTTTGCTCGGGCGGAAACAGACGGAGTTTTTTACAGATTGGAGCGGCCGCTATGGCGGGCTTGACGCTCCCGAATCTGTTTAAAATGTATGGCGCGGGGATGGTGGACGAAAAAAAGGCAAAAATCCGCAACTGCATCACCTTGTTTCTGGTCGGCTCGCCCGGCCATCTGGACACCTGGGACATGAAGCCGGATGCGCCCGAGGATATCCGAGGCAAGTTCAAGCCCATCTCCACCAGCGTCCCAGGGGTGCACATCTGCGAACATTTTCCGCGCATGGCCAAGGTGATGGACCGCGTGGCGCTGATCCGGAGCCTGTCCTACAACACGGGGGCCTCCCACGAAAACGGCCAGCGCTGGATGATGACCGGTCATGACTTCAACGCGGCCAACAAACAGCCTCACATCGGTTCGGTCGTCTCCCGGGTGTTCGGCCAGCGGGGCGACCTCCCCGCTTCCATCGTGCTGCCGGCCGGCATTGGAAACACCGGCACCTCCACCCCGCACGGCCAGGAAAGCGCCTACCTTGGTAGCGCACACCAGCCTTTCTTCCTCGGGAGCGATCCCTCCCGGGCAGACTTCAAGGTGGCCGACCTGGAGACCCCGAGCGGCCAGACCGAGTTCCGCGTCGAGGCCCGGCGCAAGCTGCTCGGTGAAATCGACGGCCTGCAGCGCCGGGTTGAAAGCAGCAGTACCCTTGAGCGCGACACCGCCTACACGCGCGCCTTCAGTCTGCTGACAAACCCCAAGACAAAGCGCGCCTTCAACCTGAACGAAGAGCCTGCAAAACTGCGGGACCGTTACGGCAGGAACACCTTCGGCCAGAGTTGCCTGATGGCACGCCGCCTCATCGAAAGCGGCTCCCGGTTCGTGACGGTCAACCAGTTCGATACCGTTTTCGGGATCTCCTGCTGGGACATGCACGCCGACGGTAACAGCCTGAACAACACCTACGCGGACTACGAACACGTGCTGTGTCCACAGTTCGACCTCGCCTTTACTGCGTTGCTCGAGGATCTCGAACAGCGCGGCCTCCTCGAGGAGACGGTCATTGCGGTCATCAGCGAGTTTGGAAGGACCCCCAAGATCAACGCGCGCGGCGGCCGCGATCACTACCCCTCGGCGTGGACCAATTTCCTGGCCGGCGGCCCGATCCGAGGCGGCCGTGTGATCGGTTCGACCGACAAAATCGGCGCGGCGCCACACGACCGGCCGGTCAGCCCGCCGCAGGTGGTCGCATCCATTTATCAGGCGATGGGTATTGATCTGGAGACCACTATGTTGCCGGGCCCCGGCGGACGCCCGATCCGCCTCATCGAGGCGGAGCCCATCCGCGAGCTGTTCGCCTGACCGGGCAGACCAAGCATGCGGCTTTCGCTTCCAGCGCTGGGTCCCGTCCTCTGCGGCGCGGGCCTGTTTTTCGCAGCGCCCGGCCCCGCGTCCGCGACCGTGCCGGTGGTCAGCGGCGTGGATTTGCGCGGGCTGGAGATTGGCCGCGTCACGAGGCTGACCCTGACCGGAACCGATCTGCTCCCCAACCCCCGGTTGCTGACCACGGCCAAGGTGAAAAACCAGACACTCCTGCCCGGGGGAAAACCCGAGCGGATCGTCCTCGAGGTCGAGCTGGAGGAGGCCTCCCAGCCCGGACTGGAAAACTGGTGGCTGGTCACGGATGGGGGAATCTCAAGCCGCTCCCTTGTGGCGACGGATGCGCTGCCCCAGAAGGTGTTCTCCGAAAAGGTGGATTCCCTGCCTGTGGCGCTCCACGGCTCTGTCGCCGGCAGCCAGGTGCGGGAGGTGCGTTTTTCCGCCAAGGCGGGGCAGGAGTTACTCTGCGAGGTGGAGGCCCAAAGGCTCGAAAGCAAGCTCCGTCCCGCGCTGAAGTTGTTTGGACCCAACGGGAACCTGCTCAAGCTGGCCCTGCCTCGCACCGTACTCCGGGGGGACACCCGTCTGGAGGTCACCCTTCCCAGCGACGGCGAGTACCTCCTCCAGTTGCACGACCTCCAGTACGCGGCGGCGGCGCCCGGGCATTTCCGCTTGAAAATGGGCTCCTGGTTTTACGCAGACCTAGCCTTCCCCTCGACAATCCAGCGGGGTGTGGCGGCGGAGGTGCAGCTTATTGGCCGCGCCGGAAAGGTGACCTCCCAGTGGCTGCCTTCAAGCCAGCAGGGACGCGCCGTGCCGGCACCATGGCCGGATTCCAAGGAGGCCAGCGGCCCTGCGGTTGCTGTCTGGCTGCACGAGCTGCCTCAAACGCTGGAGGAGCGGAGCGGCGGGAACCCGCAGTCGCTGGAGCAACTCCCGGTTTCGGTCAATGGCTGGATCAGCAAGCCGGGCGAGGTGGACCTCTATGAAATCCCCGTGGAACCCGAGACGGAACTGGAGTTTTTGGTGGCCGCCGACGCGCTGGGTTCGCCCATCGACGCGGAACTGGAACTCCGCGACGTGAAGGGCGCCCGCCTTGCCGTGAGTGACGACACGCCCGAGGGCCCCGATCCCAAACTCACCTACAAGGTCCCCAAGGACACCACCAGAATCACCGCCGCGGTGCGCGATGTAAACGGCAACGGGGGAACGCTGTGCATTTACCGTTTCCAGGCTGTGCGCAAGCCTCCGCAGAAGCCTGCCGCCTTTTCTCTCAAGCTGCTCGAGGACAACCACACGGTCCTCAAGGGCCGCAAAAGCGTGCTCAAAGTCGAGGCGGTGCGGGACGGCTACGACGGCCCCATCGAGCTCGTGCTGGAAGCGCTGCCGCCGGGCCTGGAGGTCAGCGGGCAGACCATTCCCGCCGCGGCCACCGGCACTCTGCTGACCCTCTCAAGGGAAGGCGAGGTGCCTCCCGCCCTGCTTGCGTTGAATGGCCGCGCAAAGGGGTTGGAGGTCCCGGTCCGTTACGACTCCCCTTTTTTGGGAAAGAACCAGCCCTGGCTGGAGGGTGCGCTCGCCGTCGCCGCGGCCCCTGCGCCGGAATTTGAGTTCTCCGCGGACTGGGGGAAGGGTATCGAGAACCGGCGCATTGCGCTCACCGGCAAAGTGTCGCTGCCCCTCGAGTGCAGACGACCGGCAGGCCACGACGGTCCGGTCCGACTGACCCTCCTGACCAGTCAGGCACGAGTGCTGGCCAACGGAGCTGTGGATCCAAACAAGATGCTGCGGGAGGAGAAGGCCGTCCTGCTTGAGGAGGACAAAAAGGCGCAGCAGGCCCATGATGCCGCAACCGCCGCGGCAAAGGCGGTTTCGGCCGCCCGCGAGGCGTTGGCCGGGGCTGAAAAAAAGGGGGAGGTGCCGCCGGCCGTCGCAAAAAATGTGGAGGCCGCGCAGGCGGCGTTGGCCGCAGCGGAAAAGGCGTCCGCAGACGCGGTGCAGAAGGCGAAAAACGACGTCGAGTTTGGGTTGCTTGTGCCTGCCGAACTGGCGGAAGTGGCGCACCAGATTGCCTTCAAGGCGGAGCTGCTCAAACGGGACCGCAAGACCGTGGAGGCCGTGGTTTACACGCCGGTTTATTCCGTGCCCGTGGTGAACCCGCTGTTGGTTAAGGTGGAGGAACCGGCCGCTGCAAAACTTGATCCAAAGACGGGCGGCGAGCTTTTGCTTGCCGGTAGCGTGGAGCGCTTGGAGGGCGCGAAGGGCGAGGTGGTCGTGAGTGTCACGGGTCTTCCGGCGGGCATCGTAGCCCCCGCGGCCTTCACCGTGAAAGCGCAGGAGAACGGTTTCAAGTTCACCCTCAAAATCCCGGCGGGATTCAAGCCGGGTGATTTTCCCGGTGTGAAAATCTCGGGAACCGGCAAGCCCTACGGCACCACGCAGCTCAAAAGCCGCGATGTGGTCGTTTCCCTTAAAGTTCTTGCGCCCGAGCCCGCACCCGAAGCCAAACCCGCCGGATAACTTCCCCATGAAATTTTTCCTCCCGCTATTGAGTCTGCTCCTGGCTTGGACAACCGTGTGTCCGGCGGTGTCCGCTGCCGCGACCGGAACGCTGCAAGTGCTACCCCGGGAGCTTAGCCTTATCCACCCCCAACGCCCCCACTCGCTGCTGGTCGGGACGCGGATGGCCGACGGGTACGACACGGACCTGACCCGCGAGGCGAAGTTTAGCAGCAGCGACCCGGCGGTGGCCCGCGTGGATGAGTCCGGCTGGGTGCATCCGGTGGCCAACGGCACAGCCACCATTAGCGTCAGTGCTGCGGGGCGCACCGAAAAGGTGGAGGTGCGCGTGCAGCTTCCTCCCAATGCGCCGCTGCCCAGTTTCCGGCAGGACATCATGCCGGTGCTTTCCAAGGGCAGCTGCAACGCCGGGGCGTGCCACGGCTACTCGCTGGGTAAGAACGGGTTCAAACTCTCCCTGCGCGGAGCCGATGCGGAGAAGGATTTTCTCGTGCTGACCGATGAGTTTTCCGAACGCCGGATCAACCGGCACAACCCGCCCTCAAGCCTGCTGCTGCTCAAGGCGCTGGGCGACCTACCGCACGAAGGGGGCGTGCGGCTGGAGCAGGGGACGGAAGCCCACGCCCAGCTGCTCCAGTGGATCGGCGCGGGCGCCCCGGATGACGCTCCGACGCTACCGTCGCTGGTGTCTGTCCACATCGCGCCCGAGAAGGTGGTGCTCGCTCCCGGTGCGAGCCAGCAGTTCCAACTCACGGCCAGATACAGCGACGGTTCGGTGCGCGACGTGTCGCGCTCCGCCATCTTTACGGTCAACACCGAGCGCGTGGCCAAGGTGGGCGACGCGGGTCTGCTCAATGCCTCTGAGCTTGGTGAAACGGCCGTCTTCGCCCGTTACGAGAACCTCTTTGCCGTCGCAAACTGCATCATCCTTCCTCCGGACAAGGGGTTCGTGCCAAGCCCCGTGCCGGCCGACAGCCTCGTGGACCGCGCCGTCGGCCAGAAGCTCAACGAACTGCGCATCACGCCCTCGCCGCTCGCCGACGACGCGCAATTTCTGCGGCGCGTCTCAGTCGACCTGACCGGCCTTCAACCCGCCCCCGACCGCGTACTCGCCTTTCTCTCGGACCCCGATCCCCAAAAGCGCCCCAAGGTTGTGGAGGCTTTGCTGCAACGGCCGGAGTTTGTCGACTGGTGGTCCCTTCGCTGGGGTGACCTGTTGCAGAACTCCAGAAACGCCTCCAGCGACCCCGCCGTGTTTGCCTTCCGCGAGTGGCTCCGGGCCGCCGTCAGTCGCAACCTTCCGCTCGACCAGTTCGCGCGCGAAATCCTCACGGCCCGCGGCAGTTTTTTGGACAACCCCGCCGCCGCCTACTTTTCCGCGAGCAAGGACACCGACGACACTCTGCAGCGGGCCACCCAGGTTTTCTGCGGGGTGCGGATGCTCTGCGCACGGTGTCATCCGCATCCGTTTGAAAACTGGACCCAGGCCGACTACTACGGGCTGCACAGTTTTTTCAACCAGGTGTCCACCAAGCCGGATCCCCGCCTCCTAGGGGTGGCGAATGCAAAGACGGTCCTTGTAAACCTCACGACCGGTTCCTCCACCAATCCGCGCACGGCCAAGCCCCAGCCGCCTCGCTACCTCGGGGGAGGCGAGCCCGCCTTGCAGGCCGGCGCGGACCGGCGCGGGAATTACGCCGAATGGCTGACCTCCGCTGAAAACCCTCATTTCGCCCGGAGCCTGGTGAACCGCTTTTGGAGCTACTTCTTCAATCGTGGAATCATTGACCCGGTGGACGACCTGCGTTCGACCAGTCCGCCCATTAACGCGCCGTTGCTGGAGGCGCTCACGCAGGACTTTGTGGCGCACAAATTCGACGTGCGCCACCTGATGCGGGAGATCGTGAACTCTCGCACCTACCAGCGCAGCGCGGTGCCGAACGAGAGCAACGCGCACGACGACATGAATTTCTCCCACGCCATTCCGCGGCGCCTGCCCGCCGAGGCGCTGCTCGATTCCCTGGTGCAGGCCACAGCCATCAAGGAAAACTTCGGCGGCGTGCCGGCGGGTTTCAGCGCAGCGCAGCTGCCCGACGCAAATGTGCAGAGCAGCTTTCTCTCCCTGTTTGGAAAGGCACAGCGCATGGAGGCGTGTGAATGCGAGAGGGATCTGGGCACGAACATGCTACAGGCGCTCCACTTCATCAACGGCCAGTCGATCCTCACACGCCTGGGCAATCCGGCAGCGCGTCCCGCGCTGCTGCTCAAGGAGAAGCTGGAGGATCCTTTGCTCGTCGAGCAGTTGTACCTCTGGTCTCTGGCCAGACGCCCCACCGCCGGGGAGCAGGAGGTGGCGGCAAAGTTTCTGGGAGGCTACGGCGAGAAGCGCGCCGAGGCGGTCCAGGACCTGATGTGGAGCCTTCTGAACAGCCGGGACTTCCTGATGCTCAACTGACCATGCGCAGACTCCTCTTCATCCTTGTAGCGCTGGCGCCGGCGGACGGCCGCACCGCTGAGGTCAGTTTCCAAAAGGAAGTTTGGCCCATCTTCAAGCGGCACTGCGTGGCCTGCCACAGCGACAAAAAGGCCAAGGGCGGCCTCCGGATGGACCAGGTGGCTGCTCTCCTCAAAGGCGGTGAGACGGGCGCCCTGTTCAAGGCCGGCCATCCCGAGGAAAGCCTTTTGATTTCGCAGGTGAGCGGGGAAAAGCCCGAGATGCCGGAAAACGAGCCTCCCCTGTCCGCGGCCAAGGTGCGGCTGCTACGCGACTGGGTGGCCCAGGGGGCGAAGATCGACGGAGAACCCAAGACGCTGCTTCCTCCCGTGACGATTCCCGCCGTTTACACCACGGCGCCGGCCGTCTCGAGCGTCAGCCTCAGCCCCGACGGAAAGCTTGGCGCGGCCGCGTGCCGCAGCGAAGTCGTGCTTTTCAGCGTCGAGGACGAGACCCCGCTGCGCCGCCTCTCGACGGACTTTGATCTGGTGACGCACGTGGCTTTCAGCCCGGACGGCAAACAACTTGCGGTCGCCGGCGGTTCGCCCCAGCAGTTTGGCGGTTTGATTGTGTTGGACCCTGTCAGCGGCACCAAGCGGAGCGAGCGGCGTTTCGGAACGGACACTTTTTTCAAGGGGGCCTTTGCCCCGGATGGCCAAAGCGTGGCCCTCGGCTCGGCGACCGGCGCGATTTACCTCATCCCGCTCGACCCCGCGGGGGCGCCCAGGATCCTGGAACTGCACAGCGACTGGGTGATGGATGTCGCCTTCACACCCGACGGCAAACAGCTCGTGAGCGGCAGCCGGGACAAGACCACGAAGCTCAGCAGCGTCGAGGACCTGCACCTGTTGCGCTCGGTGGACCAGTCGGCTGAGGTGATCAACGCGGTGGCGGCGGACGGACTGACAGCTATATCGGGCGGGAACGCGCGTGCGCTGGTTGGCTATGACTTCAAGCTCGCGCTGGCTGGAATCAGCGTGACCGGTTCCGGCAATGGCGCCCAACCGGTCAGCAACAAGGACAAGTACCTGCGGACCTTTGAGGCGCAGGCCGGTGCGGTGATGGCGCTTGCTACCAGCGGTGACCGGAAGCTGCTGGCCGTGGCTAGCCGCGCTGCGGAAGTCCGGATTTACCAGACGGACACGCGTGCACGCAAAACCGTCCTGCCCAAGGTGCCCGCCCCCGTGCTTTCGGTGGCGTTGAATCAGGATGGCTCACGACTGGTGCTGGGCAGCAAGACCGGGCTGGTGCAGGTCTGGGACACCGGCTCGGGAAAGCTGCTCAAGACACTCAATCCGGTCCCCGTGCAGGATACCGCGTTGCTGGCCAAATAGGGAGGCGCCCGTCCCGGAAAGGCTCAGGGCCGGGCCGAGGGAGGGGTGAGCCCGATCTTTTCGAGCAGGCGGTCCACGGAGACGCCCTTTTCGATCATGGTCTGGATCTTGTCGATTTTCTCTACATCCCCGGGAAGGGTCTTGATGGTCATCGAGTGGATGTTGCTCGCCACATCGTAGCTGTCCATTGGCGAGCTGATGACGGGGAGGTGTGAGTTGCGCAGCAACTCGAGCACCGGGGCGTCGGGAAGCACGTCCCCTGAAAGGACCAGGCCGGCGAGC
The DNA here is from genome assembly GCA_044348365.1 of Chthoniobacteraceae bacterium. Lineage (GTDB taxonomy): Bacteria > Verrucomicrobiota > Verrucomicrobiia > Chthoniobacterales > Chthoniobacteraceae > Chth-196. The sequence goes on along the minus strand of JBIKSY010000143.1, from coordinate 774 downwards.
CGGTGGCTGTCGGGGGCGTTGCGGTCGACGGTGGTGAGGGCTGCGAGCAGGATGTCCTCGCGGTCGCCGGGGCTGATGATGAGCGTGCCCGGTGCGAAAAAGTCGGTGACGCGCGCGGTGCTCATCGCGCCGATGACCACCTTTTTGACCTGCCTTCGGGAGCGTTCTCCGCCGTGTAGAAACCTGCCCCGGATGGACTTGCAAATCTGGCCTAGATTCGGCTTGGCCAGCACCGGGTCCTCCGGGATGCACCCGAGCAGCTCCACGCCCAGACGCGCCAGGCCGCGGCCCGCAAACTCGCGGACCATTTCAAACTTGGAGGGCAGCACCTTGTTGACGATGGCCCCGATGACCTCGACCCCCTCCTGTTGGAAAAGCGCCTTGTTGAGCGCGATCTCGTCGACGGGGCGGCCGATGCCGCCGCGGGTCACCAGGATGACCTTGCTGTGCAGCAGGCGCGCGACGCTGGCATTGGAGAGATCAAAGACCGAACCCACCCCGGCATGGCCGCTCCCCTCAATGATGACAAAGTCCTTTTCCCAGGCGGCGCGGTCAAACGAGTGCCGGATGCGGCGCACCAGCGACTCATGGTGGGCCTCCTCGATGTACTTGCGTGTGAAGTCCGGTTCCACCGCGATGGGGCTCATTGCCTCCAGCGGTGTGTGCACCTTGTAGGTCTGGTCGATGAGCACCGAATCCTCGTCGATGTTCATGCCGTCAATGGTGACAAACCGCTGGCCCACCGGCTTGATGTAACCGATGCGGCCGAGCCGT
>JBIKSY010000142.1:0-9866 GCA_044348365.1 Chthoniobacteraceae bacterium | reverse complement strand
CTGCACCTTTTGCGCGAGGTCGACGTTGCGATGGCTTTGCGCCAGCGCGTAATACGCCGCAAACAGGGCGCTGAGGCTGTCCCGCACATCTGCGGTGATGCGGTCCCGAGCAAAGGTTTGTTCCTGTTCGAGGCGGGAGATTTGAACGTTAAAGCCCTCAAGCCGCCCTTTTGCCTCCCTCCGCTGCAGGGGGACTTTGAGCTCCACCTTGGCGGAAAGCTCCGTCTTGTCGGTCTTTGACGCCGGCTTTCCATCCGGCACTTGGGAGCCCTCAAGGGAGATATCGAGATTTGGGAGCAGGTTGTTCTTGGCCAGTCGCTGGTCTATCCGCAGCTTATCCATGGAAAGTGCGATGCGACGCATTTCAGGGCGGGCGGTCAGCGCCTTCGGGAGGTCGGTGTCGATCCGGTTTTCTGAGGGCCGGGGCCGGGGGGGGAAGGTGTTGGGAAGCTGTTCGCGAGAGGCGAGGATCGGCTCGGAATTAACGTTTTTGCGATAGAACAGGGAGAGCTCAATCGCAGCGGCTTGGAATCTGCGGTTGGCCTGCACGACCCCGATTTCCCGGCTGACCACCAGGCGGAGGTTGTCGATCTGGACAATCGGAGCCGAGGCACCGGTTCTGACCTGCTCTTGAATCGCGGAGTCACGGTCCTTTGCGAGCCTGAGCAGTTCCTCTGCCAAGGCGAGTCGCTGGCCAGCTGCAACCCAGTTGTAGTAAGAGATGGTGGCGGCCCGGATGAAATCCAGGTACTGGCGCAGAATGATGGGATCGGCCAATTCCTTGTCGATGCGGGCCTGCCAGAGCGTGGCGCGCCGCCGGTCGATGGCCCCATCCCGTAGCAGAGGGATTTTGAGTCCCACTACCCCGCTGCCCTCCGTTCCCGTCCGGTCCTTGTTGTAATCGGGGAGAAAGCCGCTGCTGAGCCGGTAGCCACCGTAGACGTTGCCGCCCCAGAATGGCAGGGGCTGGTCGAGCGTCGCGTTGGAGGTGCGTCCGTTGTAGTACCCGATCGGGTTGGAGTTGGAGCCTGCGTTCAACTGAAGGTCGAAGGCACCAAGGGCCTGCTGTGCGCGGGCATTGGCGAGATCTTGTTCCAAGAGAATGGCGAGGTAGGGGGGGTAGAGTTTTTGGACACTGGAGAGCACCTCCGACAGCTGCAGCGGTGAGGCGCTGGCTTCGCCGGAGGACAGCAGAAGACAAAAGGCGGCGCTCGCAAGGGAGCTGATCCAGCAAAAACGTGAGCGGGTTTGGACGGGGAGGCTCATTTCTTGGTGGGATCGAGTTTGGCGTCGTCGCCGGAGAGCAGGGGCGGAAAGCCGTTGATTTGGCGCCAGAATTCAAACCAGAGGGGGACTTGCTCGAGGAGCACCCAGGCGTTGGCGCGGGCACCCTGGCGCAGCCAGCGGTCCTTGTCGGGCCAGCCCATGCGGACGGGCCCTCCGCGGCGTTGGACCAACTCCTCCGTGGGGGCGATGACAACGCGGAAGCGGCCCTTGCCGTCGTCGGCGGCGTCGACGAAGACCACCTCGCCGGGGAAGGTGCCCACGGCGACCTGTGGCCAGCCCATGATCTGGACGGCGGGCCAGCCTTCGAAGGCGAGGCGCACCTGGCTGCCCGGGAGCACCTTGCCGTCGACGGTCTTGCGCGAATGGAGGAGCGGGGCGTCGTTGCCATCGAGCCAGATTTCCACAAAGCGGCTGTCCGTTTCAGGAATGAGCACGCAGATCAGGGAGCCGGGCCTGAGATAAGTGCCGTCGGTGGCTGCGACTTGGAGGACGACGCCATCGCGGGGGGCCTCGACGATCTGGCGGAGGTTCTGGTTGATCTGAACGTCTACGATGGAGAGATCCCGTTCAGCAGTAGCGACCTCGGAGAGGGCCGTGCCCTTCTGCGCATGGACCGAGGCGATGGTGGCGTCGAAATCGTTGTAGGTCCGTTTGAGGGTGGCTTCGGAGGAGCGCAGTTCCGCGGCGGTGGAGTCGCGCTGGAGGGTGGCCAACTCCAGGTCGCGTTTGGAGGCGATGCCGTTGCCGGCAAGGCTTTCGGTTCGGGTGAAATTAAGGGTGGCGGTCTCGGCGGCGATCCTCGCGCCGTTGACGCGCTGCTGGGCAGAGTCGATGGCCTGAGTTTTGGCGAGTTCCTGCTGGAGGATCTGCGCGATGAGGGATTCGACACGGCCCTGGGCAAAGTCGCGGCGGCTTTCGACCGCCTCGCGCTGGGCGCGAAGGTTGTTGATCAGGTTTGGGTCGTTGTCCTGAATTTCCATCAGCAGGTCGCCCTTGTGCACGCGCTGTCCTTCGACGACGTGCAGGTGCTTGACGCGTCCAGAGACCTGCGCCTCGACGTTGAGCCGACGGTCGAGGGGGTTGAAGACAATGACCCGTCCGGAGCCGGAGACGAACTGTCTCCACGGCATAAAAAGAAGCGCGGCCAACAGCAGGAGGAAGGCTCCGATCAAGATGCGGCTCAGGAATTTGGCGGCACGCGTGGACCCGGAGAGGCTCATTGCGGGCAGCATGCCGAGGCGCGGTTGGGGAAGTGGTGCGGTGGTCATGGCTGGTTCAGCTCGGGTTATCAGCGGAAGCACGGCTCGCGCCGAGGGGAATAATGTGGCTGCAGCATTTTGTGATCGCGGGGTCTCGGGAGGAGATGACCACTGTCCAAGGGAGAGCTGGGGTAAGGATCGCCTCTGTAAAAACCTTCAGCGAGTCTTCGTCCAGGCCGTCGACGAGCTCGTCCAAGAGGAGCAGCCTGGGTTTTTGGACGAGCGCCCGTGCGAGCAGGAGGCGGATTTTTTCGTTGCCCGAAAGGGGCGATCCGCCGCTGAACAGTTCCAGGTTGAGTCCGTCTGGATGGTGCAGGATGGAGTCCAGCAGGCCGACGGCCGAGAGGGCAGAACGGATCTCGTCGGTGCCCACGGTGTGGTTGCCGAGGCGGAGATTTTCAGCAACGGAACCGGGGACGATTTCAAAGCCGCGCAACAGCATGACGTTCTCTCTGAGGGCCTCCAGATACCAGCTGCGAACATCGAGACCGTCGAGGGAGAGGTGCCCGCTGGTGGGGGTGCGCAGGCCGAAGAAAAGGTCCAGAAGCGAACTGCAGCCGGAACCGTAGGGGCCGACCAGGGCGACGCGGCTTCCGGCGGGGAGGGTGAAGCTGCGCTCTGCGAAGAAGGGGGGGAGGTCGGGAAGGGCGAAGCTTAGGCCCTTGGCTTCGATGGCCACCCCGCGGCCGGAGGGGGCGGGGCGCTCGCCGTCTTCGCGTTCGATGTCCAGGTCCAGCAGGTCCCCCAGTTTGTCCATGGCGGCCATGAGATCGTACCAGGACTCGAATTTCTTTCCCAGCTTGGCCATGGAGCCGGCAATTCCGCCCATGATCAGCTCGGAGGCGGCGAGCTGGCCCACGGTGAGCTGTTGGTCCAGAACGAGCCAGCCTCCCAGAAGGAGGACGGCTACGCTGGCACAAGCGGAGAGGAATAGCAGACCGTAGAGCTGCCTGAGGAGCACCTTAAAGTGGAGGCCCCGCTTTTCCAAATAGCGGCTGGCGAGTTGGTTGGCGTGTTCCTCTGCGAGGGACTGGCCCCCCGGGCCACGGAAGAGCAAAGGAAAGGCGGCAATTTGTTCAAACCAGTCCACGAGTGCGTATTTGACCTTCGACTCGGAAATGCTGGTTTCTACGGCTCCCCGGCCGAGGGGCCAGATCACCAGGGCCAGCAGGCCCAGCAGGGTGGCGACGAGGGCAAGCAGCGCGGGGTGGTAGAACGCCAGCAGAAGCATCCCCGCCAGACTACCGACGACCACGTTGACCCCATCAAGGAGAAGAAGCGCGGTGCTTTTTTGGGCGGTGACCACCTCCAGAAAGCGGTTGACCAGTTCCGGGGCGTGCACCTGATCGGTGGCCTCCGCCTTGATTCGGGGCAGGCGGTGGGCAAGATCCGCCGCCACGCGGACAAAAATCCGCCGCTGAATGACCTCGGAAAGGTAGTACTGAAACCCGGACATGATGGCCTGGAGGGTGATGCACCCCAGCAGGGCTGTTGTCAGAATCACGAGCGCCTGCACGTAGGGTTGGGCTCTTCCCCCAAAGGCCAGCCTGCTGACCACCGCGTCCACGGCCAAGGGCGCCGCCAGATATAGTAGTCCCGAGAACAACGAGAAAATCAGGAGCGTCGAGATATGCTGGCGTTCGGTCTGGAGCAGCTCGAGAAAGCGGCGCGCCGGGCTGGGGGCCTCGTACGCAGCAGTAACGCGTAAGGTCGGCTCCGCTCTGAGGGTCCGGGCCGGCGACTGCGGATGTACGACGCCGGCTTCGACGGTTTGGGAGGCATTGGAGAGGCCGAGGCGCTGGGCAAGTGCATTCCTCGAAAGGGTGATCCGTTCGGAGGGATGGTCGGCGGCGGCGATACGCACTTTGAACCAGTCGGCGGCGGTGAGTACCAGCCAGGTGGATTCCGGCGCGCACCAAAGCGCCACCGCGGCGTCCTCCCGGGCCAGCCAGACCGCGTCGGAAAGAGGAAGGCGTGCGGGGGAGACTGCAAGTGAGATCTCCGCGGCAGCCGCGACCAGTTGACCCAAGGGGTCGGGGTTACCGCGCGTGTTTAGCACGGCGGTTTGTGCGCGATCCGGGTCAAACGGGGTGCCCGTGATGGCTGCGAGCTGAGAGAGGGTTCCCAGGGAAAGGGCGGTGGACTGTTGGGCGGCTGTCATGGGAAGTGAGGAAAAACCGGACGCTTTTCGAACAGGGCTGGCGGGAACGTGGCTTGGGGAAGGCGGCGCGGATGGGAAGGTTAAGGGAGCTGGTGGAAATGTGAAGCCACTCCGTCTGTTCGGACATAACGAAATGTCTCACCAAATGTTCGATTTAAACAAAGTGTGCCACCCGTGGGAGGACGGACGGGAAAGCCATGGCGGCCTACAAGGCTACCCGCAACCTGTGGAAACCCAATGCAACGATTGGGTGTCAAACCCGCCTGCTATTCCCTGCAAATCGGTCACCCCCCACGGCTCAACTAGATCCAGCCTGCCGTTTACGAGGAAAACCATCTGGGAGAACAGAACCGGTAAAAACACGGAGTTCGTGGAAAACGTAGCGACGTTCAAAGTCCTGCTCACGATACATCAGATCCGGGGGGAGCGTATGGTTGTCAGGAAACTCGAAAAAGCAGGGCGGATCAAAATCATCAACGGAAATTACAATTTGGACACGGGAACCGTGGAGTTCTTTGAATACACTCGGACGCCGCGCTTGGTTCCAAACACAAGCCGACTTGAGCTTCCGGCTGGCTCCCCCAAGACCCAAAACCGCCCCAGCCCCTTGCGCCGTAGCCTCGCCTTATGACGCGGACTGTCTGAAGACCACGCCCACGCCGTCCATTTCCGCGCGGATGGTCGCGCCCTCGGCAAACCGGCCTTCGAGCAGGAGCAGCGAGAGCGGGTCCAGCAAGCGGCGCTGGATGGTGCGCTTGAGCGGGCGGGCGCCATACACCGGGTCGTAGCCCTCCTCGCCGAGGAGTTTTTTGACTTCGGCGCTGAGTTCTAGCGTGAGCTTTTGGGTCTCCAACCGGCCGGCGAGGTGGCGCAACTGGATCTCGACGATGCGCGTCAGGTCCTCCTCGGAAAGGCGGTCAAACAGGATGGTCTCGTCGATGCGGTTGAGGAACTCAGGCCGGAAGTGGCCACGGAGTGCCTCCATGACAAGCGCCTCCCGTTGTTCGGCGTTTGCAGCCTCCAGGATGTGTTGGCTGCCGATGTTGGAGGTGAGGATGATCACCGTGTTCTTGAAGTCGACGGTGCGTCCCTGCCCGTCGGTGATGCGTCCGTCGTCGAGGACCTGCAACAGCACGTTGAAGACCTCGGGGTGCGCCTTTTCAATCTCATCAAAGAGCACCACCGCGTAGGGTCTGCGCCGCACCGCCTCGCTGAGTTGTCCGCCCTCCTCGAAGCCGACGTATCCGGGGGGCGCCCCGAGCAGACGAGCGACACTGTGCTTTTCGCCGTACTCGCTCATGTCGATGCGCACCATCGCGGCCTCGTCGTCGAACAGGAAGGAGGCCAGCGCCTTCGCCAGCTCCGTCTTGCCAACGCCCGTGGGTCCCAGAAAAATGAACGAGCCGATCGGGCGGTTGGGGTCCTGCAAGCCGGCGCGGGCGCGGCGCACGGCGTTGGCCACGGCTTTGACGGCCTGTTTCTGCCCGATCACGCGTTCGCCCAGGCGCTCTTCCATATGGATGAGCCGCTCGCGTTCGCCCTCGCGCAGGTTGGTCACCGGGATGCCGGTCCAGGCGGAGATGACCTGCGCGATGTTCTCCTCGGTGACCTCTTCGCGCAGTAGCGCGCGGCCCTCGGTTTGGGCGGCCTGCAGCAGGGCGCCCTGCTCCTGCGCCTTGCGCTGCGCCTCGGGAATCTCACCGTACTGAATCTGGCTGGCCTTCGCGAGGTCGCCCTTGCGCTGGGCTTGCTCCAGCTCGAGCTTGAGCCGCTCCAGTTCCGCGTTCAAATGGCGGACCTTATCGATCTCGGCCTTTTCGTTGAGCCACTGGGATTTGAGGCGGCTCCCCTCCTCCTTCACCCCGCCCAGCTCCTTCTCGATTCTTTCGAGCCGCTCCTTGCTCGCTGCGTCCTTTTCCTTTTGGAGGGCCTGCCGTTCCATCTCCAGCTGCATGCTTTGGCGTTCGAGCTGGTCGATCTCTGCCGGCATGGATTCCAGCTCGATCTTGAGCCGGGCCGCCGCCTCGTCCATCAGGTCCACCGCCTTGTCGGGCAGAAAGCGGTCGGCGATGTAGCGGTGTGACAGGTTCGCGGCCGCCACGATCGCGGAGTCGGCGATCCGGACGCCGTGGTGCACCTCGTAGCGTTCCTTCAGACCACGCAGGATGGCGATGGAATCCTCCACGCTGGGCTCGTCGACGAACACCGGCTGGAAGCGGCGCTCCAGGGCCGGGTCCTTTTCAATGTGCTTGCGGTACTCGCTGAGAGTGGTGGCCCCGATCGTGCGCAACTCCCCGCGGGCCAGCGCCGGCTTGAGCATGTTGGAGGCGTCCATGGAGCCCTCCGCAGCCCCGGCGCCCACGATGGTGTGCAACTCGTCGATGAACAGGATCACCTGCCCCTGCGAGGATTCCACGTCCTTGAGGAACGCCTTGAGCCGGTCCTCGAATTCTCCGCGAAACTTTGCCCCTGCCACCATCGCGCCGATATCCATCGAGATGAGCCGCTTGTTCTTGAGCGATTCGGGCACGTCCCCGGACACGATGCGCCGCGCCAGTCCTTCGGCGATCGCCGTCTTTCCGGTGCCCGGCTCCCCGATAAGCACCGGGTTGTTTTTGGTCCGCCGCGACAGCACCTGCATCACCCGCCGGATCTCGGCGTCCCGGCCGATGACCGGATCGATCTTGCCGCGCTGCGCCATGGCCGTCAGGTCGCGGCCGTATTTTTCAAGGGCCTGATATTTCTCCTCCGGGTTCTGGTCGGAAATCCGGTGGGAGCCGCGCACCTTTTGGAGCGCGCCGAGCAGGGCGTCGTGGTTGAGACCCGCCTCGTTGAGCATGCGGGCGACGGGCAGACGGGCCTGGGCAAGAGCCAGCAGGTAGTGTTCGGCGCTGAGGTACTCGTCCTTGAGGCGGGTCATCTCAACTGAGGCCGAAGCCATCATCGCGGCGAGGTCGCGTGCCGACGGCGTGGAGCCGCCCGGGGTTTGCAGCGTGGCGCGGCGGTCCAGTTCCGCGGAAAGCTTTTTTTGAAGGGCCGGCAGGGAGACGCCGGCGTGCTCGAGCAGCGGCTTGGCGACGCCCTCGGGCTGGGCGAGCAGCGCTTCGAGAAGGTGCTCGTTGTCGACCTCCGTGTGCCGGCGTTGTGTGGCGTTGGCGAGGGCGGCTTCGAGCGCTTGTTGGAACTTTTCGGTGAATCGTTCTGGTGTCATATGGCGGCTACGGATGTGGGGGGAGGCTCGGCTGTGTAGTGCAGGAAGCCTGCCAAGGGCCGTCCCTCTGTGGGCCCTGCCAGTTTGGCTCACAAAGCCGCGACGCACCGCCTCGAATCCCTGAGTGCGGCGTGTCACAATGGCGCACTTTTTGCCGGGGGGTGTGTCTGGCGGCGCTCGCTTTGTTCGCTCTTCAGGCTAAGAATGGTCGCCTCAGTGAATCGCTTAGATGCCACTCTGTTGTGAGCCACCCCCAGATGAAAACCTCCTTCCACCTTTCCTTCTCCGCCGCCGCGCTCTGCCTCGCCCAGACTCTGGCCGTCTCTTCGCCCGCAGCCGACTCCTGGCCCCGGTTTCTCGGGGCAGGACAGAACAACGTGGTCAGCGACGCGCCGAAGCTGCCGGTCCAGTGGGATGCGCAGAAGGGCATCCGCTGGCGCACGGAGGTGCCCGGGGAGGGGTGGTCCTCGCCCCTGGTTGCGGAGGGGCGCATCTGGGTGACGGCCGCCACGGAGGAGGGCCACTCGCTGCGCGCCCTGGCGTTTGACTTTGAGTCCGGCAAGCTCCTTAAGGACCTGGAGGTCTTCCGCTTGGAGGCCGTGCCGCCCAAGCACCGACGCAACTCGCACGCCTCGCCCACCGGCCTGATCAGCGGGGGCCGGTTTTACGTGCACTTCGGCACCAACGGCACCGCCGCACTGGATGCCCGCACCGGGGAGGTGCTCTGGCGCCAGCAGACCCTCAAGGTGGAGCATCAAAACGGGGCGGGCGGCTCCCTCACCGAACACGGCAACCTGTTGCTGGTGCCCTGTGACGGGATGGACGTCCAGCACGAGGTGGCTCTCGACAAGGCCACCGGCGCGGTCGTCTGGAAGTCGGAACGCTCGGCCAAACCCTACCTCGACACGCTGCCCGCGGACATGCGGAAGGCCTACGGCACCCCCTTCCTGCTCCAGACCGCGCAGGGCACCGCCAGCCTGACGACGGCTTCCACCCGGTTGTACGCACTGGATCCGGCCACCGGCAAGGAGCTGTGGTACTGCAACTACGGCAAGGGTTTTTCCAACGTCCCGCTGCCCGCCACCGACGGCAAAACCCTCGTGGTCTGCACCGGTTTCATGAAGCCCGAGGTGTGGGGCATCAAGCTCGAGGGCGCCAAGGGGGACATTTCCGAGAGCCACGTCCTTTGGAAGCAGAAGTCGGCCGCCCCCGACCAGGCCACCCCGGTGCTCGCCAACGGCCTCGTCTTCACGGTGTCCTCCGGCGGGATCGCCTCCTGCTTGGACATGGCCAACGGGGAGATGCTCTGGAGGGAGCGGCTTGGTAGTGATTTTGCCGCCACGCCTTTGGTTGCCAACGGGTTGGTGTACTTCTCCGACTGCGCGGGCGTGGTGACGGCCGTCAAGGCGGCGCGGACCTTTGAGGTGGCCGCGAAAAGCACGATGCCGGAGGGATTTATGGCCTCCCCAGCGGTGGTGGGCAGCACCCTGGTCCTTCGGACAAAGGCGGCCCTCTACCGGGTGGAATGAGACGGCGCGGCGGGGCCGCCGGCCGCAGGAAAGAGACACCTTGTCACAGTGTGACGCTGTCACACCTGCGTCAACAGGCCGTCTGTCCCACCGGCCGCCACGGTGTGTGTTTCATATAAAAGCAACACCGGAAACGATTTAACGAAACAAGCGCGGTGTGGCGCGGCAGTTGCTCTAGTGCCCGACGCCAGCAAACGACACAACACACCGAACTTTCCTATGGCTAAAATTCTAGGCATCGACCTCGGCACCACCAACTCCTGCATGGCCATCATGGAAGGCGGAGAACCCGTGGTGCTCGAAAACAGCGAAGGCGCGCGCACCACCCCCTCTGTGGTCGCCTTCACTAAAACGGGCGAACGCGTGATTGGGCAGGCTGCGAAGCGGCAGGCCGTCACGAACCCTCAAAACACGATCTT
>JBIKSY010000017.1:0-30472 GCA_044348365.1 Chthoniobacteraceae bacterium | reverse complement strand
CACGACCTGCAGCGGGGTCTCGGGAAAAGCGACACCGCAAAACTGGGCGAGTATCTGGACGGCATTCGCGACATTGAAACCCGGCTCAGCAAGGACGAGCAGTGGCTGGAAGTGCCTCGCCCCAAGGCCCCGATCACGGAGCCCAAACCGGGCTTGGCGGGCTATCAGGAGATCAAGCTGATGTACGACATCATGGTGGCCGCCTTGCAAACCGACAGCACGCGCGTGCTCGGCTACCGCCAACCGGTAGACACCCTGCTCACGAGTCTGGACATCAAGGTGGCTCCCCACGACATGAGCCATTACCACTCGACGATGGCGGAAAAACTCGACGCGTCGCAACGCCGGGACGTGGCCAACAGCGAGTTGCTTGCGGGCTTGCTGGACAAACTCAAGGCCACCAAGGAAAGCGACGGGAGCAGTCTGCTGGACCACACCACCATCGCCTACGGCACCAACACGCGCACCGAACACAACGGGGACAACTGTCCCACCCTGCTCGCCGGACACGGTGCCGGACTCAAGATGGGACAGAACCTCGTGCTGCCCAAGGGGACACCGCTGTGCAACGCCTGGCTCACGCTGTTGAAGGGAAGCGGCGTGCCGGTGGAGCGGCATGGCGACAGTACCGGCCTTTTGAAGGAACTCCTCGCTTGAACCAAGGTCCACCCCTCATGAAGTCCCTTTTCCTTTTTTGTGCAGCGCTGCTGCCCTGCATCCTGGGAGCCGAGCCGTTGCCGGAGCTTAAGCCCCTGCTTGGGGAACGCGGGGCGCTCCTCTTCAAGGAAGACTTCAATGCTCCAGACGCCAAACCCCTCTCCACAATTGCGAGCGCGACCGCCCAAATCATCGACGGCGCCTTGTGGGTTTCAAAGCTCGCCGAGGCGAAACACATCGGGGTGTCCTACCTCTACAGTCTTGGGAAGGATGCGCCCCCGCCGCTAACCGATTTTATCATGGAGGCGGATTTTCGTTGGGACGACGGGGAAGGGTTTAGCTTTGAATTCACCAAGCCGGGCAAGGTGGAGCATGGGGTGGCACCGGAGTTTTTTGTCAGCTTTGGAAAGTCAAAGGACCCCAAACGACCGGTGTCGTGGTCGATCACGGACAACGCGCCCCGGACAAGCGTTGGGAAGGAGTCCGCACCGCTGCGGGACTGGGAATGGTACCGTGTCCTGATCGAGGTACGGAACGACGAGGTGGCCGTGCAGCTGAGCAACGGCCAGATGTTGCGCGGGAAATGCAACCTGGCCAGCTCGCCAAAGCGGGCGCCTTCGATCAGCTACAACGGCAACGGGACGACGGGCTTCAGCTTCGACAACTTCAAGATTTGGGGAATGAAGTGAGCCGGCGCCACAGGCGCACGGATACCCAGACTGCTGGGGGGCGGGGCTTCTCACCGGGGTGGCAGGCGGTGGGAACGCAGGAGGGTTTGCTTTGCTGCTCTTGTTGGTCTCGGGAGGAGGCTGCGTGCCACGGTTCAGCCCTTCAGGTGCCGCGCGTGTTGCCGTAGAGGTGCACGTGCAGCCGGTCGCAGAACCTAAAACCCGTTTCCTTGCACCACTCGGCGACCTCGCGGGCGGCGGCGCGCAGTCGCTTCGGATCCACGCCTTCGGGCATCAACAGCACTTTGTGCGGTGGAATGGCAACGCCGACGGCATCAAGCAACGTCTGGATCTCACCGAGCTCCGCACGGGAGCCCACGACAAACTTCATTTGGCAGTCCCCCGCCTGCAGCCATTCCCGCAACACCGCAGGCTGCAAACGGGTCGCCTCGTGCCGCGCGACCCACGCCGCCCCGGCCTCGGCCTCCGACGGAACGCTCCCGGAAAGCTTCGGGCTGAGCGAAGCCAGGTCGTACTCCAGTGCGCCGGGCGACACCGTTCCCGCCGTTTCAATAGTGATGTGCCAGCCGGCAGCCCGCAAAAGCCGGCACAATTCGGGCAGCCCGGGCGACAGCATGGGCTCGCCACCGGTCAGGACCGCGTGCCGGGCCGGTGTGTAGGAGGATACCTTTTCGAAAACAGCCGCCGGCGTCCACTGGTCGCCTTCGGGTTTCCAGGAAGCATAGGGGGTGTCGCACCAGCGGCAGCGCAGGTTGCAACCGGAGGTGCGTACAAACACGGAAGGCACCCCCGTTAGCACGCCCTCCCCTTGGACGGAGTAAAAAATTTCTGAAATGCGGATCATTTGCATTCCGGGGCTCAGTGCACGGGCCTTGGCGGCAGCGGTCCCAGACTCTTGTAAGAAGTCGGATCCACCAGGCCCGCTTCCAAGAAGGCTTCCCGCCTTTCGACGCAGGTACCGCACTCACCGCAGTGCAGCTGCGCCCCGACGTAACAGGACCAGGTGCGCGCAAAGTCCACGCCGAGCTCCGCCCCACGGGCAGCGATCTGCGCCTTGTTCATGCGGATAAAGGGGCGAAGAAGCTCCACCTGGGCATAAGTCCCGAGCCGGATCGCCTCGCCGATCGCCAGCATGAAGGCCTCCCGACAATCGGGATAAATCGCGTGGTCTCCGGCGTGCGCGGCGATGAGCACCCCGGTTGCGCCGCAGCTTTCGGCAAAACCGCCCGCAATGGCGAGGAGAATGCCGTTGCGGAAGGGCACCACCGTCTGCTTCATCGACTCCTCCTCGTAGTGGCCCGAGGGAATGTCCCCTCCCCCTTGCAGCAGCGCCGAGGAAAAATGGGACGCCATGAAAGGCAGGGGCAGGACGACATGGCGCACCCCGAGTTGGGCGGCATGCCAGGCCGCCTCGGGCAGTTCGCGGGCTGCGTGCTTGGAGCCGTAATCAAAGGAAAGGGCGGCCGCCACCCCGCCCGCCGCGGCGGCGTGGTAGAGGGCGGTGACCGAATCCATCCCGCCGCTCAGGAGCACAACCACCTTGCCCGCCGCACTCATCAGCGGGCGGCCTTGCGGCTGTAATCAGCCTGAACGGTCACGCTGATGCCGCCGCGGGAGGCAAACCGCCCGAGCACGCGCATCCGCTTTGGGGCGCAGGCGTCCACCAGATCCTCCAGAATCCGGTTGGCCACCTCCTCGTTAAAGGAGGCGCAGTTGCGGTAGCTGCCAAGGTAGAACTTGAGCGACTTGGTTTCGATGCAGCGCTTGTGGGCCACGTACTCGATTTCGAGCGTCGCAAAGTCCGGTTGCCCAGTGACCGGACAGAGCGAGGTGAAATCCTCCGCGTCAAAACGGATCACGTAGTCACGGTGCGGATACCGGTTCTCAAAAGTCTCGAGCACTTCGGGAGCGACGCTCCCCGGGAGGCCGTCGCCCTGCTTGCCGAGCAGCTTCAGCCCTTCAAGGCTGCGTGCGGGTTTGATTTTTGCCATCCGCGTCTTCTAAACGGGGGCCGGGCAAATCTCGACCCAAAACCGCGGCAGTGTGTTCCGCCGCTCAGTCCTCTTCCCGGTCGGGCGCTCCTGCGCGCCTGCCGCGCCACCCGCAAATCCCGCGCTTTCCGGCGTGTGTGATGAAATTCCAGAACTGCTCCGCGTCGACGCTCCAGTTTCTGGCGCGTGCGTATTCCATGGCCTGGGCCAGGTTGTAGCCGCGGCGGTAGACCCAGCTGAAGGCCTCCTTGATCTCGGAACGTTGCTGGGAGGAAAAGCCCGCCCGCTTGAGGCCCACCACATTCAGTCCGACGACGGCATTCAGGCCGGAGGCCATGAGGAAGGGGGGCAGGTTTTTGCTCAGACTGGTGTTGCCCTGGGAAATCGCCAGACGCCCCACCTTGACGAACTGGTGCACCAGGGTACCCCCGCCCAGGAACACGCCATCCTCGATGGAGGCGTGCCCGCCGACCAGCACCCCGTTGGCCAGCACAGTCTTGTCCCCGACGCGGACGTCATGCCCCAGATGCGAGCCGACCATCAGGTAATTCTCGTTGCCTACCTGTGTCTGGCCGCCCGGTTGCACGGACCGGTGGATCGTGCAGTGTTCCCGGATCCGGTTGCCCGAGCCGATCCGCACGAAGCTTTCCAGCGCGGGGTCAAAGCGGAGATCCTGCGGATCGCCCCCCAGAATTGCCCCGGCCCCGATCCAGTTGTCAGCCCCCATCCGCACGTGGGAGCCCACAACCGCGTGGGCGCCAAGCTGGCAGTGGTCGCCAATTTCAGCCCCGGCCTCGACGATCGCGTAGGGTCCCAGGGACACTCCAAGGCCCAACCGGGCACCTTCGGCGACAATAGCTGTGGGATGAATCATTTGTTTAGTTATCTCATTTTCAAGGCGCCGCACAACCTTCGCGTCGCCCATTTGCCCGCTACTCCGGCGGAAGGGCAACCCCGAGACGGGTCCTGGAGGGGGGCGGCGAACCGAACTCGCGCGAGAAACAGTCCGGGCAGATGCCGTGGCTGAAGTTGCTACCGGTATGGGCATGGAGGTAGCTTTCGACTTGCTGCCAGTAGTCGCCGTCGTCCCGAATGCGCTTGCAGTACATGCATATGGGCAGAAGCTCCTTAAGGATGCGGATCTGCCTGGCGTACTCCAGAATCCGGTCGGCCACGCGCAACCGCATCGAGATGACCTCCCGGTCCAGAGGCTTGGAAAGGAAATCGTCCACCCCCGCGTCCATGGCGCGCCGGAGGTTTTCCCGGCCCGTGTTGATGGCGGTCAGGAGGATGAAGTAGGTGTAGTCGGTTTTGGGACGGCCGCGCACCTTTTGACAGAGCTCGAGTCCGTCCATCCCGGGCATCATCCAGTCGCTGACGATCACCCGCACCGGATTGGCGTCAAAAAGGTTCCACGCCTCTTCGCCGTTACCGGCAACCACCACCTCGTGGCCCTCGTGCTCCAGCGTGAGCTGTAGCACCTTGACCGAAACAAAATCGTCCTCTGCAATCAATATTTTCATGGGCATCCGTTAGGCTCGCAGACATGCCTCTAACAGAGCCATGCGCACCAACTCAAACTCTTGTGGCACTCTTGCCGCTGCCGACTGCATCTCAGGCAGCCTGAGCTCCGCCGCCGCGTGCTCCGCCAACTCGCAGGCCGCCACCAGGTCCGCAGCGCCGAAGTTCGCAGCGCTGCCCATGAGCGTGTGAGCCGCCCGCCTGGCACCCTCGCAGTCGTCCCCGGCCGCGGCGACCCCCAGTTCAGCCACCAGTTTGACTCCCGCCGCCAGGAACTGTTCACAAAGGCTCTCCAGCAGCGCCTGCCCGTCCTCCCCCCCCAACTCCCGCAACATGGCCAGCGCGGCTGGGTCAATACTTGCCCGCCGGACCGGAGCCTGGAGTTTGCCGGGGGCCACGCCGGGCCGCACCCGCCCCAACGCCGCGACCAGTTCCCGCTCCTTGAACGGCTTGCTGACATAGTCGTCCATCCCCGCGGCCAGACATTTCTCACGGTCCCCCTCCATTGTGTTCGCCGTCATGGCGATCACCCACAAATGCCGCAGCTCCCCGTCCAGCGCGCGGATGGCACGCACCGTCTCGTAGCCGTCCAGCTCGGGCATCTGACAATCCAGTAACAGTGCGTCGACCCCTACGCGTCCCAGCGCAGCGAGGACTTCCAGACCGTTCTCTGCGAGAAAAACAACCTCGTGCCCGAACCGAGCCAGTTGGTGGCGGATCACGGACTGGTTGACCTTGTTGTCCTCGGCGACCATGAGCCGTAGGGAAAGCTGAGCCGTCGGGGCCTCGGCGACCACCTCCCGCACGGGAGCATCCGCGCCATCAGAATGCGCGCCCTCGAGCCACCGGAGCACTTGGCCCACCCTGAGGGGCTTGGCAAAAAACCGGGAACAGCCTGACTGGGCCTCCAGACTCGTGAGGCTCTGGCGGCTGAAGGAGGCCAGCAGCGCCACTCGGACGCCCGCACGGGTCAGGCCCCGGAAGTTGTCCTCCGCTTGGGTCTCCAGCCAGATGCGCTCGTCCAGGAGCACAAACGTCTTGGGCAGCACCTCGCCCGCGCGCTGTGTGCACCACTGCAAAAACCCCGCCCCGTCGGAGACCTCCTCCACTGTTCCCCCGTTGCCCTCGACCTGAAGGCGCACCGCCTTTCGGGTGGCGGCGTGCAGTTCGGCCACCAGCACCCGGACCCCCTCGAAACGCGCCCCCTCAGAATGGGCCTCCTCGGGCTCCAGCAAAAACTGGGCGCTAAACCAGAAGAGCGAGCCCTTGGACGGCTCGCTTTTCACTCCGATTTCTCCGCGCATCCGGGAGACCAGTTCCTTGGAAATGGCCAGCCCCAGGCCGGTGCCGCCGTAGCGCCGCGTGGTGGAGCCGTCCGCCTGGCTGAAGGCGCGAAACAGTCTGGCCTGAGCATCGGCCGAAATGCCGATGCCGGTGTCCTGCACCTCGAAGAGCACCACCACAGCACGTGGGGAGGGCGACTGGCCCGCCTTAAGGCGCACCTTCAACAGCACCTCGCCGGCTTTGGTGAATTTGAGGGCGTTCCCGAGCAAATTCATCAGGATCTGGCGCAAGCGGCCCGGATCCCCGCGCAACACGGAGGGCACCGAGGGCTCCACCACCACCGCCAGATTCAGGCCCTTGGCGGCGGCCCGCTCGGCCAGCAAATCCACCGCGCCATGAAGCACCGTCTCCAGATCAAACCCGATCTCCTCGAACTCGAGCATCCCCGCCTCGATCTTGGAGAAATCCAGCACGTCGTTGAGGATCGTCAAAAGCGCATCCGCGCTTCCGGCAATGGTCTGGGCAAAGTCGCGCTGGCGCGAATTCAGCTCGGTGCTCAACAGCAAACCCGACATTCCGATGATTCCGTTCATCGGCGTGCGAATCTCGTGGCTCATGTTGGCCAAAAACTCGCTCTTGAGGCGAGCCGACTGCAACGCGCTATCCCGGGCTTCCTGCAACTCGCCCTCCGCCCGTACGGCCCGACTCACGTCCACGCCGATGGCACCCAGCAGCATTTTTCCGGAGGAAAGCCGGAGTGGAAACCGCAGCACCCGCCAGTGGGCTGTTTCGCCCCCGGCCAGGCGGTATTCCTCGAGCACCCGCCTGCTTCTGCCCGACTGGAGCACCTCCGCCTCCATCCGCTCGACCTCGAGTTCGAAATTCAGGCCCTTGACCTCCCGCTCCCTGCGCCCGATCAGGCCGGCCGCGGGACACCCCTGAATCTCCTCGCAAATCCGGTTGACCTTCAAGTAGCGGCCCTCGCTGTCCTTGATGTAAACCATGGCGGGCGAGTTTTCTATGAACGAAACGAACAATTCTTCACTGTCGGCCAGAAGCTGTTGGGCGCGCCGGCGCTCAGATACGTTGTGCAGCACCCCCATCAGGCGCGGGGCGACTCCGTCGTCCAGCAGCGTCAAACAAGCCTCCCACCATTCCACCTTCGAAAGCCCCGAGGCGCCCGCCCCCGCCAGCGCCAAATCCAGCCGCACCGCCTCCCCCTCAAAGGCGCGCCGAAGCCCGTCCTCCAAACGCCCGCGCCACTCCGGCAGCCACCAACCGTCCCACCCCTTGCCAAGCAACTCGCGCGTGGACTCAAACCCCAACGCCTGCCTGCCCGCCTCGCTCACAAAAACCACACACCCCTTGGCATCCAGAAGAACCACGCACTCCGCACTGTGCTCCAAAATATCACGCTGCATCTTTTCGGCCGCATCCAGCTTTTTACGGTCCGCACGCCGCGTGCGCTCCGCTCGCCAGAAGCCGGAAAAAACCACGCCCAGCAGCGCCAGTTCCGCCAGCAGCGCTCCGAGCGCCGTGCGGGGGAAAGTCCCCAACAGCCCGGTAGGGGCCTTTGCCTCGGCAGTCGGCGAAATATGAGGCGTGCGTGCCTCCGGGGGCAGCTCCTGGGTCAGCTCCGAGAGCAGTTGCCAAAGCTCCCCGTCCGCTCTGGCCTCCAGCGCTTTGAGACCATTCCTCAAGGCCGCTTCGGGCGTCTGCACCGCAGCCGCCGGAACGACTTTGGGCGCAGGGACAGCTGGCGCGTCGAGGTCTGGAACCGCCTTCCGGGTGGGAGGCCGTTTTGCAGCAAGCTGCTCGAGCTCCTCCTTCCATTCCGGCCGCACCTCGGTGAGTCCCTTGATGTTCTCCTGAAGCAGCCTCTCGTCGTCCGGTTCCAACTCCAACCGCGGTGCACCTTTAATGAAGGGCTCCAAAAAAACCCGCAGCTCGCGCAACCCGGCAAAGACATCCCTGAGTCTTTGAAGTTCAGGAAACCAACGGTCGCGCAGTTTCCCATTGGTCGCCAACAGTTGCTGCATGTCTTGGAGCTCCCGGGTCCGGGCGGACTCCCTCTGCTGCCGCTGGAGTTCCAGGGTCGCCTGTGCGGAGGTCAAGGTGCGCCCGGACTCAAAAAACAGCCAGCCCCCCAGCGCCAGAGCCGAGACGAAGGCCGCCGTGGGGAGGAGGAGCTTCGAGGGGGCTGGGGGCATGGAAAACGGAGGGAGCATGAAGCATAATGTCCAGACTCATCCCGCGCAATCCTGATCCGAAACGCCCGGTGCGCCCAAAAGAAAAACCCCCGCACCTGAAACACAGATGCGAGGGTTGAGAGGGTGCCCTTTTTGCCTAGGGCGGTGAGTCAGCCAATCGGGGCTACTTCACCTTGGCCTTAAGGTCTTTTCCTGCCGTAAACCGGACGGTCTTTGAGGCTTTGATCTTCATGGGCGCCCGAGTACTCGGATTGATCCCGGTGCGGGCCTTCCGCGTGGCCACCTTGAAGGTTCCAAAACCTACGAGTTGGACGGACTGGTCTTTTTTGAGTCCGAGTTTGATCGCGTCGATCACCGCCTGAACGCTCCGGTCTGCCTCCGCGCGGGATGCGTCTTTTCCGAGAGCTTTTTGCACAGCACTAACCAAGTCAGCTTTATTCATTATTGGGGGGTGGGGGTGTACGGAACCGGGTCGGGACTAACGCCCTGCCGCGGCTTCCAAGCGCAGTTTGTTGCCAGCACGTTGCAGCAGCGTCAACGCAAATTTCGGCGAATGAGCGTGTACGCTTCTTTCCAAGGTGCTGCCGCGGCAGAAATGTCTTGCGCAAAGGAGGATCAAACGGCCCCCTTTTGCCAAGCATGAACCTCGCCGAACGCATCCGCACCTTTGCAGGAAAATCCCCCACGCTTGCACCCGATGCGTACGTGGCGCCGGGCGCCGTTCTGGTGGGGGACGTGCACCTCGGGGCGCAGGCGAGCGTGTGGTTCCAAGCGGCGGTGCGGGCCGATCTCAACGCGATTCGCGTGGGCGCCCGTTCCAACATCCAGGACGGGGCCGTCGTCCATGTCGCCGACGCACACGGAACGCATATCGGCGAGGACGTGACCGTGGGCCACGGGGCCGTTTTACACGCCTGCACCGTCGGCGACGCGGTCCTTGTGGGCATGAATGCCGTCATTCTCGATGGGGCGCACATCGGCGCCCGCTCAATCGTCGGAGCCAACGCGCTGGTCACCGCCGGCACGCGGGTGCCGGAGGGTTCCCTGTTTCTGGGCTCCCCGGGCAAGGTGGTGCGCCCGCTGAGCCCGCAGGAGCAGGCCGACCTTGCCTCCTGGGCCGAGCGCTATGTGGTTCTCAGTCAGTTTTATAGGGAGGGCGTTCCGCAAGTGGTGACGCCCCCCCTCCCCGCCACGCCCTCCTCCTAGACGGCCACTTCACCCACACCCCTTTCCCCACATCCTTTTCCCAACCAACATCCCAGTCATGACCACCTCTCCACTCCCCCCCAGCCTTCAACAAATCCTCCAAACCGCCCCGCTCGCCGAGGCGCTCCAAGCGGTCCTGAACCACTTTGGCTGCCAGGCCGGTACCTACCACCAGATGCAGGACGGCGCGCTTCAACTGGTTGTCTCCCTCCACATTCCCCCTCCCGTGGTTGCACTGATCCAGCAGGTGCCCCTGGGCAAGGGGCTCGCCGGACTGGCAGCGGAACGGCGGGAACCGGTGTCGCTTTGCAACCTGCAGACCGACACCTCTGGTCAGGCCCAACCGGCGGCAAAGGCCACAGGGATGGAGGGGTCGGTCGCCGTCCCCGCCCTCGGCCCGGACGGCGCCCTGCACGGGGTGCTGGGGATCGCCAAGGCCGCAGCCTACGACTGGAGCGACGCGGAAAAGGCGGCGGTCTGCGCCGCTGCAGCCCTGTTGGGCGTGCGCTGAGAAACGGAGAACAATCTGCCGCTCAGATTTTTGCAGACACCTTAACCGGGCTGTCTGCCGGCGACCAGCGCCACGAGGGTCAGCCGCCTGCCTTTTGCAAAGTTCCAGCCCGCGGCCTCCAGTCGCCTGGCGGCGAAGCCGGCCGTGCCGGGCTGGAATTCCTCCGCCTCCTCCTTTTTGAGAATGCAGACCCGCGGACCCGGCCCGGCCAGCCACTCCGCAACCTGCGAAGGCGGAATTTTTTCGACATACCCCGCGACGGAGCCACGCAGCCCCCAGATGAGGGAGGGCTCCTCGTAGCCCACTAAGGCGACGGCAGTCGCGGCGGCCAGTTCGGGACGCACCTTGTCCAAAATGGCCTCGGTCACGGAGAGTTTGCGCAACAGGGGAAACACGAGCAACGGCACGAGCACGAAGACGGCGAGGGTGATTTTACCCACCCGCAGAGAGAGGGTTGCGGGCCGGTGTTCCCTCCACCACAGGGCCAGCAGCAGGGCGAGGAAGGGAAAGGCCGGCAGGGTGTAGTGGGGCAGCTTGGTGCGACTCAAGGTGAAGATCACGAAGACAAGCAGCACCCCGGACATGAGGTAACTCGTCTCGGGAGTGGGGCGGCGCCAGTGGAAGCGCCACGCCGCCGGCAGCCAAAACGACCAGGGGGCGAAGCTGGGAAAGAGGGTAAGGAAATAGAAAGGCAGGGAGGCCATGTACCCGAGAAAGTTTTTCGCGCCGTGTCCTTCCATCGAAACCAGGGAACGCGCCACGACGTGCTTGCCCAACCCGATTGCAGCGAACTCGCCGTGGGTGAGCACCAGCGCCGGAACGCCCCACAGGCAGACCAGGCCGAGCATAAAAAGAACGCCCGCAGCCCACGCCGCCGCGCCGGGTTGGCGTGTGACGGCCGTGCCTTCCCCTGCGCCGCGCCGCCGCCAGGCCGCCCAACCCACCATGCCGATGGGGATCCAGGCAATCGGACCCTTTGCAAGAAAGCCCAGCGCCAGTGCCCCCCAAAAGCCGAGTGCCAGCGAGCGTCTCTCCGGCGTGCGCAACCACTCCCAGCCAAACCAGGCGGAGAGCACCACACACAACACCATCGGCGGATCGGCCACCGCAGCCCGCCCATGCACAAACACCTGAACACAGGTGACAAAAATCAGGGCGGCCAGGTACCCGGTGGCGCGACTGGCCAACGCGCTACCCCAGAGCGCCAGCGCGAGGGCGGTGACCCCCGTGCAGACGGCCGCCGGCAACCGCGAAGCAAACGCGTTGTCACCCAGCAGTCTGTAGCAGGCGATCTGCATCCAGTAAATCAGCGGCGGCTTGTCGTAGCGGGCCACCCCGTTGAAGGTGGGCACAATCCAATCCGTACGGGGCAGGCTCCCTCCCAGCAGCCCTGCGCAGGCGGCTTCCAGCCACCGCACCAGCGCGGCCGGGTTGTCCGGCGAAGCCACCTCGAACGCCGGCACCGTCCGGTCCGCCCGCTGCATCATTTCACGGGCCGCTTCCGCAAAGCGGGGTTCATCCCGGTCAATGAGCGGCAGGCTTTGGTTGCCCAGACAAAACAGAACTACCGTGAGACAGAAAAGCACGCAGAGGGCAAGGTGGGAGGGGCGCTCGGAGCGCGATGTAGGGGAGGCCATGGACGGAGGAAAGTTTCTCTGGGAAGTGAGAATGATGGATTGGAAAACGGTTTGGCTTGGACTGCGCAGGCGACCGTGGACTGTATCTGATGAGATGTCCAAGCCACCCCTAAATCCTGCGTACGGCCGGAAAGCGCCGTTTCTTTTGAACACCCGCGCGTTGTGGCTGGGCGCCCTGTGCTCTGCGGTGGCGCTCTGGGGCGCGTTTGAAATGGATGCGGCGGTGCTCGAAATCGCGCGCAACCACTCCAACGGCTGGAGTCGCTGGGTGGCGCGCCAGGTGAGCCTCTGGGGAGATTGGTACGGCATCGCTGCGATAGGGCTACTCGGCTGGTGGCAGGCCCGGCGCAGAAACGCACCGCAGTGGAAGCGGCTCTGGCTTGTCATGGGCATTTGTGGAGCCTTGGGCGGGCTGGGCGCCAACGTGATCCGGACCCTTAGCGGCCGTGCTCGCCCCAATGGCGGGGCCGCCGCCGGCTGGTACGGCCCGTCCAAAGGGCTGCGTCTGGCCAAAAGCGCGCACGCCTTCCAGTCCTTTCCCTCCGCGCACACCGGCGTTGTGGCGGGCTTTTGCGCCCCCCTGGGCTGGGTGGCGCTGCGCAGCCGCCGCCGCAAAAGCATGCTTCTGGGTTTGAGCCTTGCGCTCTCGGGGACCGCCCTCATGGCCTGGTCCCGGATTTGGGTGGGCGCCCACCACCTCTCCGATGTTCTGGCCGCCTCGCTGCTCGGCTGGGGAATCGCCCTGGCCTGGCTCCGCAACCGTGCACCGGATCTCACGCTGGACCCCGAGCTCCCAGATGCCGACAAGCGTTCCTGAATCCCGGCCCCCGCCGCCCCGGTTCCGGGAGGCGCTCGGCTTTTGGCTCCGGCTGGGCCTCCTCAGTTTTGGAGGCCCTGCCGGGCAGATTGCTCTCCTGCATGCGGAACTGGTCGAGCGGCGACAGTGGGTCAGCGAAGCCCGGTTTTTGCACGCCCTCAACTACTGTATGCTGCTGCCCGGCCCCGAGGCCCAACAGTTGGCCACCTATCTGGGCTGGGTGCTGCACAAAACTCCGGGGGGCCTCGCGGCGGGTATTCTGTTCGTGCTCCCCTCGGCGCTTCTCTTGTGGGGCCTGAGCTGGGCCTACGTTGCGTTTGGCTCGCAGCCCGGGATGGAGGGCTTTTTGTACGGTCTCAAGCCGGCCGTCCTCGCCATTGTCGCCGCCTCGGTTTGGCGGATCGGTTCCCGGGCGCTTCAAAGCCGGCTGCTCTGGTGTGTTGCGGGAGCGGCGTTTGCCGCGCTTTGGTTGCTCAAATTTCCTTTCCCCTGGGTCCTTGCTGGCGCCGGTTTGGCTGGCCTCCTGGGCAGCTGGCTCCTGCCCACCTCCTGGGTTCGCGACGCACCTGTGGAAAAAGCCCCTTCGCCCGCCCTTTCCGAGACCAGCGCAAGTCCCCGGCTCCCGGCTCCCTCCGCATGGGGCGCGGCGCGCCTTGCGGCGGTCTGGCTGACGGTCTGGTGGGCTCCCGTGCTTTTGGCGGGCGTCCTGCTGGGCCGGGGGCACGCCGTCTTTGCACAGGGCGTTTTTTTCAGCAAGGCGGCCATGCTCACCTTCGGCGGCGCCTATGCCGTGCTGCCCTACGTGGCCCAGCAGGCGGTCGAACAATTCCACTGGCTCACCGCACCCCAGATGCTGGACGGCTTGGGGCTGGCCGAAACCACGCCGGGCCCGCTGCTCATCGTGCTCCAGTTTGTGGGCTTCCTTGGCGGCTGGAACCAGCCCGGAAGCCTCCCGCCCCTGCTGGCTGCAACCCTCGGGGCGTTCCTCTCGACCTGGAGCACCTTTGCGCCCTCGTTCCTCTGGATCTTTCTCGGGGCGCCCTACCTCGAAGGCCTCCGGAGCCACCCACGGCTCAACCGCTTCCTGTCGGCAATCACGGCCGCAGTCGTCGGCTTGATCCTGAACCTGGCCGTGTGGCTCGGACTGCAGGTTCTGTTGCGCGAAAAAGGCCGCCCGGACTGGTTCGCCTGCGGCCTGTGCGCGCTCTCGCTCTGGAGCCTGCTCGGCTGGAAATGGAGCGTCCCCCGTCTGGTGGCGGCGGCCGGACTGGCGGGCACGGCATGGCGGCTTGCGTTTCCATAAGCCCCCCCGGTGCACGCCCCTGCGCAGCAACGTCCTGCGCCGTGCAGGCGGCCCCCAGCCGCGGGCCAAGCGATTCATGAGTGAGCCGTTTCCCCCGGCGTGCGCCCCCCCGTTCTGGAGCATTGATCATGAAAGGCGCGCCTCGCGAAAAAGGTTTTTTCAGATACCATCGTGGAAGTCCTGAGGACGGGCTGGCTCTCTTCGGCGTGCTCGTGGGCGCGGCAATCCTCCTTGCCCTCGGACTCCTCCTTCTCACGGCGCTCAAGCGCAACGGTGACTCCTCAACGGCGGGAACACGCGAGCTCAACAGAAAGCTCGCCCTCGAGCTCGCAGCCGCCCTGCTCGAAGGGGATCTGCTGGCGGAATTGCGCGCGGGCTCCAGAACCGTGGACACAGGAACCGCCGGCGCACTCCTTTATTATCCCGCCACGGCACTGAGCGCGGCGCCCTACCGTCCGGCTGGCCTCGCCCCGAATCTGGTGCGCCAAAGCCGGGTAGGGACGCCCTTTTATGATGGCACCCTAACCTGCACGGGCGAGCCTGTCTATCCGGGCGCCGACGTGCATCCCGCGGGGAGGCCAGCCCTGGCCGTCTCCACGGAGGCCCCGGCGCTGAACTTTCCAGGCATCAGTGCGGCGCGCTGGAACGCACCCGCCCTACTCCCCCGCCCAACCGGCGCACCGGCGGAAGCCGCGGGAAAAATGGCTGTGCTTTCCGGCACCTCCCGTGTGGGCAGCCAAGACGCAGCCTGGGTCTGGACCGCTCCCGACTGGGTCGTGCTCCGGCGCGACGGCACCGCCGTCACGGGATGGTCGCCCGCCTTACGCGCCACCCACGCTCCGGCAGCCGCCGCGGAAAGCGCGTCGCTCAGGTACGCCTATCAAATTTATGACGGCGGCGGGCTTCTTGACCTCAACCACGCGGGGTACGATCCCGCGGACCTCGCCCCGGAGGAAGCCGCGCGCAAGGGCAGCACTGCCTTCGCCGACCTTACCCAGATCGGTCTGTTTACGGAGGCCACACGCGCCTTGGTGCGCTGGCGCAATGTTGCTTTGGACGAGGCCCCGGCCGGACCGCCGTACGGCCACCGGTTGCTCAACGTGCTGCTGGGACCGGCGAGCGGGCCCTACTGGGGGGCAGGCAGGCACACTCGAAGACCGGTTTTCTCCGAACGGAGGTTTGTCACCAGAAAACAGCTTCTGAAATTTTTGGAGTCGCTTCCGCCAAATGCGCAAGGAGCGTCCCCGGCGGCCGCCCTGCAGTACGTGACCCATTTTTCACGCGCCTTGGAACAGCCCTCGCACCGGCATGGCGCATGGGAAAAAACGGGGACGGGGCGCAACCTTCCCCGTGTTGTCGGGCCCGCCGGAGGCATTGTCGACAGCCTCCATCCCATCGGCGTGGCGCCGCTGCTTTCGGCCAAGGATCTGCGGGTCCAAATGAACCTGCCCTACGAAATGGCGCTGGGAAACTACCGGGGAGGCAACGACGCCTGGGGCACCTTCGCCCAGCGCGGAGCGGCTGCGGAGGGCGCCGGGCCCGTGCAGGATGCAATCAACCCTCCGCTGCTGGAAGTGCGGGTGACGACCCCCTTCACGCGGAGGGACGGCACCCAAGCCGAGACTGGGGATCCTCTGGTCAAGTCCCGCTTTCCACTCGCCCGGCTCTGCTGGCTCACCCACCGGGGGCCGAGCGCAGAGCTGCCTCCCGGAGACCCGTTGTACAACGCGGAGGGAACGCCGACAGCCATCAAGGAGTGCTTCGGCTTGGAGTGGACGCGGGACACTGGGCTTGCCTACCAGTTCACCGACGCGCCCGGCCCGCCGGTGGAACAGCTTGGCTATTTCTTTTGGAAATACGACCACAGCCCAACGGACGGCAGGCTGCGGACTGAAGGTATCGCCCGTCTTTCGAGCGTGGCAGACGCCGGCCGGGAGCCTGATTTCTTTGAGCTCCTCAAGGCGGGAATCCTTGTCGGCTCGCTTGGAAAGGCGGCTGCCAAAAACCACTCAGGCATGGAGGGCTGGGCCCACGATCCCGCCTCTTTCGCACAACTGCGCGACAAGGATCCGACCCACCAGATCCTCGAGATCGGCGCCAACATCCTCGACCAGTCTGACGCGGACAGCTTTCCCACGCTCATCAAAATCGGCACGTACAACACGGCCGCACCGGGCGGTACTGCCTTTGTGCCGACCTTCACTGCGCGCGGAATCGAAAACCTTCCTTACCTCTACCGCCTGCACTGGAGGGCGTTGCCCAACACCACCGACCCACCGGGGCTTCCGACCGACCAAGTTACCGAGATCACTTCCACTCTCGCCTCCTTTGTAGGGGAGGGCTTCCACTGCGGCACCACCTCGCTCATCGCCTTTCCGGAACTCTGGAACCCGCACCTGCCGCCCTCCCTCCCGGCCCAAAACACCCTCAAACTGCGCATGGTCGCCGTCGCCGAGGATCCCGAGGGTCCAACCGGCCCGGACCACCAGCTCAGACCGCTCTTCGCCCTGCTGGGCACCCGCTGGAAGACCCTCCTTTTTGGAGGCGCACCCGACGACCGGCACGCGCACTTCAGCGCCTGGCCCGGCGGCGCCTTCGCCTTTCCACTGCGCACTCCTGGCAAAAGCACAAAGGTCTTTTTCCACGACCGCCGTTTCTCTTCGTCCTATGAGTTTTTCGGGACCAGCGCCACGGCGGATGACCAGCACTCGGGCCGGTTGGCGACACTCAGCCCCGCTGAACCCTCCTCCTACCTTTTCTGGGAAGGCATGCCACCGGGCGGCTCCGCCGTTAAATACGCAGTCGAAGGATTTGCCTACTCGCGCCTTGCAGCGGACGGCTTCGCTCCTATCGGGCCCGGTGCACACCCCGCCAACGCTCAGCCCCCTGCTGCATGGCGGGGAGTCAGTTACAGCGTCGCGTCTAACGTGTGGGGCGCCGGGGGGCGGCCGGTGTGGTTTGCGCCCGCCGATGGCCGCGTTTCCGGAATGACGGTGGTCGACGCTCCTCCCAGCGCGGATCCCTCCGGACCCCCAGCTCCCGTGCTGGAACTGCGCAACTCCGAGCTGACCTTTCAGCTGCCCCTTTCGCAAACGGGCCTCTTCCGGGAGCCCACCTCCCTCTGCAGGCGGGGACTCCCCACCGGGTCGGCCGCCGACTTTGGGGCGGACAACTTTTTTCGCATGGCGCCCTACCACGGCAGCCTGTCGGGGGCTGACGGCGAGCAGTGGCTGGGCTTTTCACTGGGAGAAGTCCCCAGTCAGTTTATCGCCGCACAGCGGCTGGTGAGCGCTGCGAAAACAACCTTGCAGGGCACGCCGGAGCGGGTGGATTCCACGGGCGCACTTTCCCCCGCCGGGACGCTCTGGCGCTTCTTTCAGGTCCCGGTCAACCTTACGGTGCAGCGCAACTGGTGCCTCATGACGCTGCGGCTCCAGTATCAGGAGCCCATCTCCGGCAAGTGGCTCACTTACGATGAAAAATTTGTGGGCATGGACGGGCGCATGGTGCCGGACCAACCGCCCTATCAGGGCCAATGGAACGCGGTACCCGTCGAAGGCAAGGCCTCCGGTCTTGGCTGGGCGGCCCCTGCACTCGGCTGGGTGGACCCGCGCACCCCCCGCTTCGGCGCCTTTGAGCGCTACGCCTACAACTGGGCCAACGCGGTCGAATCGCAGGGAGGCTCCCCTGCAAGGACCCCCACAATTCCCGCAAGCCCAACGGGAGCTGGAAGAAGCGACCGCCCCACACAGGACGGAACCGCCGGGGCGGTTGCCGCGCTCGGAGGCGCCCCCGCCCTCTACAACCTCGGCTGGACGCGCTTCAAGGCGGCACTCGAGCAGGATCCAAGCGCGCTTACCGGCCAGTACCAAAGCGCCACCGCCTGGTGGGCTGTCCGCTCAAAGGTCCAGCCCCCTTCACTCAACGCCAACGACTACGGCTGGATCTCGCGCCTGGGAAACCCGCCCTCAGCCACAAGCAGCGGAGTCGCCGGAGCCCGCGGGTTCGCGCACTTTTGGGAGGATTACAGCCACGATGCGGGCGCGCAGGAATCCACCGAAACCGGCAGGTGGCAGTACTGGGCGGACTCCTTCCGGCCGGGCTGGCTTTCGGAAAACACCGCGCCGGACGCGGCCAACACCGAACGCCAGGCGTACGCCGATCCGGACGACATCATCCGCCGCGCGGCAGGAGCATACGCATCCGCGGAGGGCTATTCCACCGGAATGGATGGACTTCCGCTCGCACAAGCGCAGGCCGCCCCAAACCGGGGCAGGCCCGTGGTGCTGGACCGCCCGTTCCGTTCGGTCGCCGAATTGGGGTACGTGTTCCGGGGAGCCCCGTGGAAACAGCTGGATTTTTCCTGCCCCGAAACGGCTGACGCTGCGCTTCTGGATCTGTTCTGTGTGGGCGCGCCGCCCGCAATGCGAGAACCTCTCACCGCGGGCAAAGTAAACCTCAACACACGGCAGGAACCTGTCCTGCGCGCCCTGCTCTCCGGCGTGCTGCGGGACGAGCTGGACCCCTCGGTCCGGATCCAGACGCCGGTGGAAACCGCTGCCGCCGCCCGCACCCTGCTGGACCGCACCTCCGGCAGCGGCCTGGGCCGCGGACCGCTTGCCAACACGGGTGAACTGGCCGGACGCCTCCTTGGACGCAACCTCCCGCTGCCCGGCGGGGGGAGCGTTTCAAACGCGTTTACCGCGGTCAACACCGCCGCCTCCAGCGCGTCCGCCGCGCTGTACACAAGCGTCATCCCGCACACCGTCACAGCCCCAAACCGCAATCCGGACACCGCAACCGGACGGCCCGAAGCCTGGACGTTCTCCGGACTTTCAGCCGACCTCGACGCGGCGTTTGAAAGTGCGGCGGACCGTAAAATCCCGAGGCTGCGGGAAAGCGTGCTGCGGGCATTGAGCGACTGCGGGCAGGTGCGCGTGTGGAACCTGCTGCTGGATGTGATTGTACAGACAGGCCGCTACCCGGCCTTCGCCAACAACGCGGCGGATTTTCAGGTCGAGGGCGAGAGCCGCGCCTGGGTGCACCTCGCGATAGATCGGTACACAGGCAGGGTGCTCGACCGGCAGGTGGAACTGATCGAGGAATAAAGAGAGCCCCCCGGGGACGGAAACCGGCGCCTGACACAGCGCGCCAAAACCCGGTTTCCCAAAAACCGGGTCAGCCCTTTCACCCACCAGGTTTTCTAAAGCGTGTTACAGAGCAGGAAGACGCTCATTGCCAGCATCAGTGCGGCGGGAACTGAACGCACCAGAGGATCACGGACCTTCACGTGCATCAAAATGGCGCCAAGCATGAGGGCGACCAGGACACCGGCCGAAGGAGCCACGGCCTTTGGCAGCCAGATGCCCACCACAAACAAGGCGGCACAGCTGAGTTTGAGTGCGCCGACGAGCCACACACTCCACGACGGAAGGCCGTAGGCGGCGAATTCGCCAGGCAGATTAAGACTGTCGCCTCCCCTGTAGGGTGTTTTACGGCCGAAACGGAGCACCCAGACATTTACAAGCCCAAGGGCTGCTACCAGTTGAACAGTATTTGAAAGAATATTCATTTGCGGATAACCCCTGTTTCCAATTCGGTGCTATTCTTAGCGCTTGCGCCGGCCCTTTCCAAACCTTCAATGAACAATCCTGTCGAATACGCCCAAGTCATTTCCGCACTTGGATTTGCAGGATACGGAATCAGCTGTCTGACCTTGAAGCGGATGGAGGCCGAGTTTTTGCGTTTCCGACTGCCAAAGATGCGGGTGGCCACGGGCGTGCTTCAAATCGCCGCGAGTGCCGGGTTGTTTCTCGGCCTGCGCCACCCTGTCCTCTCACTGGCCGCCGCGTTGGGACTCTGCCTGATGATGCTTTGCGCGATGTGGGTGCGGTTGCGCATCAAAGACCCCTTCTCCGGCTTCCTGCAGGCCCTCGGCTGCTTTTTGCTCAACTCCTACGTTTTTGAGGCGCGCCTGGTGGAATTTCTCCACAAGCCCTGAGCCCGCGCTTACCGCTTTTCGGCAAAGCCCGCCACCAGCGCCTCAACCAGACTTTCGACCGAGACGTTCTTGCCGGGAAAGGTGCCCTTCATGCGGCCTTCCGCGTCTATCCAAAAGGTGATCTGCGTGTGCTGGATGCCCGTCTCCCCGAAGCGCTCCATACGGAGGCCGCAAAGCTTGTAAAGCCCCTCGGTGGCGGCAGTTGGTCCGGTGAGCATGCAGAAACCGGGACGGTCTATGCCGATGTTGCGCAGATACTGCAGGCAACGGGCTGGTGTGTCGAAGTCCGGGTCCAGCGTGACAAAAACCATCTCCACCCGGGAGCGGAGCCGTTCTGGAAGGGCGGCATGAAGGCTCGCCATACGCTGGGCGGTACCGGAACACATGGTAGGATCCGAGCAGCGGCCGTAGAGAAAGTTCACCAGCAGTTCGCGGCCCAGAAAACGCCCGGGCGTGACCATCCGCGCCCGCTCGTCCATGAGCGCGTGAAACGGAAAGGCTCTGCCTGTACCGAGCGGCCCTTCCGTGTCGGACAGCGCCGCCTCCAAGGCCTTCAGCCCCTCATCCTGGGCCACAAAAAGCTGGGGCTGCGCCGGCCAGAGGTTTTCGAGACGGGGCAGGAGTCCGGGGGCTGAGGGAGGGCGAAGGAAGCCGCGCACGAGAGCACCCGGCAGGAAGATTTCAGCCGCGGGCGGGTCGACTTCCACCTGCGTGGGCACCCCGCCCAGATCAATAGCGAATGCACCTTCCGGAGAACCCGTCGCCAGAACCTTCCCGACGACCTCCGTTGGGATGGTGGAAGCTGGCGGAAGAACGGCGTTTTGCACCGAGGCGGGCGCGCGGGGAGAGGGCCCGTCCGCCTGCACCGAGGGCGCGCGGAAAAGGCAAAGCAGGGCAAACCAAACCAGGGTGAATCCCAGCGGCATGAGCGGGCCGTGGTGGATGGTTAGCCGCGGGGCGTCAACAGTTCCAGGTAGGTCTGGGGCAGTTCTCTGGCCTTTGCCAGAGCCAGGGAGCCGGATTCCATGAGGGCGCTGGCCTTGGCCATCTCGCGCGTGGACGAGGCGATGTCGGTATCCGCAGCCTGGCCGTGGGCCTGCTCGATGGTGATGGTGTTCTGGCGGAGGGAGTTGAGTGCCTCCAGCAACAACCCTTGCTGGGAACCGTTGCTTGCCAACAACTGCGCTGTGGATTCCAGCGAGATTTCGATGGTGGAAAAGAAGGTCGGATTGGTGATCGGATCGCTCGTCGGCATCGTGATGTCGGCGGCGGTCCACGTGACGTTGTAGTTGTCGGGGGTGTAGCCGGTGGCCGGGTTGGCGGTGCTCAGGTTGTAGGTCTGCACTGTTGCCAGGTTGGCCCGCTCGAGGGTGACGGTTTGCTTTGCATCCTCGGAGACAAAAACTTCCAGCGTGGAGGCGGGCCCGCCGGCGGTGGAGAAGAGGTCGTTTCCGTTAAACTGAGAGCTGGTGAGGCTGAGCATCTCACGCTGGAGCGAGACGAACTCGGAGGCGTAATTTTCAATGTCTGCTGTTGCCTGGCTGATGTCCTGCATCTGGGTGGAAAGCACCGCCATGCGGCCGATTACATCGGAGAGATGGAGCAAGCCGGCCTGCTGGGCCTGAAGGTAGGAAAGCGCGTTGGAAACGGTTTGGATCGTGGCAGAGGTCCGGGATAGGGCTGAGCGGAGATTGACGGCGAGAGACTTTCTGCCGGAATCCGGCGCCGCTCCATCCAGGCGCGTGCCACTGCTGAGCTCGTTTTGGGACGTCGCCAAGTGGTTGGAAT
Source organism: Chthoniobacteraceae bacterium (assembly GCA_044348365.1). Classification (GTDB taxonomy): domain Bacteria; phylum Verrucomicrobiota; class Verrucomicrobiia; order Chthoniobacterales; family Chthoniobacteraceae; genus Chth-196. Next base: position 8,857 of record JBIKSY010000017.1, on the reverse strand, counting down.
GGCGGGCAATGTCGAAAACCGCCTGGTTTGCTGCAAGATTAGAGTTGAGCGAGATGGACATGGTTTGAGGGAAGGAGCAGTGAGGCTGGCCCGGGCGGATTATTCCCCCGCAGGCAGCACCGTAATGGTGGCGGTTTTACTGGAGACCGAGCCCCCGGCGAGGTCGGTGGCGACGACAAAATACTCTCCGGCACTCGTTGGACTCACGGAGGGCAGCACGAGGTCGGGTGCGCTGGGCGCCGGGACCGTGTCCAGAACGCCCGCAGCCGCAACGCGGTACCAGGTGTAGGAAACGGGTGCACCGCTAAGCGCGACACTCAATGTGGCGCTGCGCCCGACCGGGACCGAGGTGGGCAGGGGTTCGGCAAGGACCGTCATGCCGCCGACGGGAGGGGCCACAGACGTTCCGACCGTAAACTTCCCGGTGGCGCTCCCAAGCGAATTACTGACCACCAGAATGTAGGTGACCACCTTGCCCTTGGGCACGGCGGGGGAAGCAAAGTTGAGCGTCGCGGTGGTCTGGCTGGGAATGGGCGTGGGAGTCTTCTGGGTGGCCCCCTGATAGGACCACCTGTAGGTGAGGGTGCCCGCGCCTCGGACTGTCGCCAGAAGTGACTCGTTGTTGTAGGCGGAGGCGATGGAGGCCGTGAGATTGGTGGGGGCGGCGCGCAGCGCGACTGCCGTGGGCATTGAGGCGCTCAGCTTGTAGGTGATGAACTTTGGGATCCCAAAGTTGACCGTGACGTTCGCTGTGGCGCTGGTTGTGGTGCCGCGGGGGTTGGTGAGCACGAGCGTGTAGGCCCCTTCCGTCAGATCGCTCGCGGCAGGCAGGGCAAGGCTCAGCGTGGAGACGGCAAGGGCCGCGGGAAGCCTCTGGGACGCGCCCACGTTGACGCCTCCCTTCCTCCACTGGTAGGTCCCGGCAACGGCGTTGAGCACCTTTGCAGTGAGGGTCCCCGCGGCACCCGCGGTGATTGAGGTGTTTGCGGGCTGCAACGTAATTGCAGGGGCGGCGGCAATGAGCACGTTCGCGGCAGCGCTGGTGACCGCGCCTTGGGCGTTGGATACCTTGACGGTGTAACTCCCCCAGTGGGAGAGCGCTGCGGATGCCACGGAGTAGGTGGCGGCCGTGGCGCCGGAAATCGCCACGGTGTCCCTGTACCACTGGTAAACGAGCGGGCCGGTGCCGGTTGCCGTCACCGAAAGACTGAGCGGGGAGCCCGCGTTGAGGGTCACACTTGCCGGTTGGGCGGTGATCACCACGGGCACCTGCACCACGAGGGTGGCGGTTGAGCTGGTGGAGCTTCCGGCCACGTTACTCACCACCACGCTATAGTCCCCCGCGTGGGAGACCGCCGTTGCGGCGATCGCGTAACTGCTGGCGGTCGCGCCCGCAATGTTCGCGCCCGCCTTCTTCCACTGGTAGCTAAAGGGGGCCGTGCCCGTAGCCGCAACCGAGAAGGAAACGGCGGCGCCGGAGCGGACCGTTTTTGAAACCGGCTGCACCGTGATGGACGGACCCGAGTTGATCGAAACAACCGCATTGGCGCTGGTAGCCGCGCCTATGCTGTTGGTCACCACGGCCTTGTAGGTGCCGGCGTGAACAGGCTGAAGAGAGGCCACGGCATATGTCGGTGAAGTCGCGCCGCTGATGGCCACGTTGTTTTTGTACCACTGGCAGGTGGAGGCACTCACACTCGTCGCTATGACGCGCAGATTGAGCGCCGCACCCGGGTTGAAGGCCCCGCCCAGCGGTTGCTGCGTGATGACGGGCGGCCCGCTTACGACCACCTCGGCGGCCTCACTGGTGACGCTGCCCACCACGTTTGAGACGGCCACCGTGTAGGTGCCTGCGTTGGCCGGTTGCGCGGAGGCTACCGAGTAGGTGGCCGCGGTGGCGCCAGCGATTGCCACGCCGCCCTTGCGCCACTGGTAGGCCAGCGGCCCGGTGCCGCTGGCGCTCACGGTCAGGCTCAAACCGGCCCCAAGCGCCACCGTGCGCCCCGTGGGATGCTGGGAGATGGTCACGGGAGTGTTAAGGGTCAGGCTCGCCGTCTGGCTGGTGGCCGTGCCGTGGGTGTTGGTCACTACCACCTGGTAGTTGCCCAAGTCGCCGCTTCCCGCAGAGGCGATTGCATAACTCGCTGCCGTCGCTCCACTGATTGGAGTTCCGTCTTTTTTCCACTGGTAGCTGAGGGGGGCCGCACCGGAGGCCCAGATTGAAAAGGACGCCGCAGCGCCAGGGTTTACCGCGAGCGAAACGGGCTGGGAGAGGATAGCCGGAGCCGAGTCGACCTCGCCGCCCCCACCTCCTCCGCCGCCGCCGCCGTCCCCGTCTGGGAAACTTGCGGTCACGGCTGTTGCCGTCCGCGCGACCTTGTAGGTCATGTAGCCGTTGACCAGTTCCGTCTGGATAAAATGCATGAACCCGTTGAAGGCGGCCCCACGCTTAAAGGCTGGATTGGCCGTAATCCCGAGGCTATACCATTCCGCTCCGGTGCGGGTGAGCTGCAGGTTGGTGGTCCCATTGGCCCGAGACTCGCGGGCCAGGGCAAAGTTCTGATTGGGCAGGAAGAAAAAGTCGTAGCCGCGGGTTTCCTTGAGCGTGCTGACGGAGGTGAACACCCTGCCGGAACCCGTGACTTTGGAGATGAACATGTTCCAGCCGCCCACATAAAAGTCGCCCGCAAAGTACGCGCAGTCTTGGGCATCCGCGTTGAGGCTGCTGGTGAAGGTTGTCCAGGTGGCACCATGGTCACTGGAGAAGGCGGTCAAAACAATTGGCACGCCCGAAGTGGTTCCGCTCATGAGCACGTTCCCGTTGCCGTCGGTCGCCGCTGCCTTCCAACTGCCCGCCTGCGGCACGGGCACCGCCACCTTGCTCCAAGTCACACCGTTGGCCGAGAGCAGCACGTAGTTGTTCGTAGAGTCTCCCCCCAGGGCGATGAAGTTCGTGCCGGTCCAGAGCAGCTTGGAAAGCGTGGCGGCGGCTGCGGGAACGAACGAGTTCCATGTGGCGCCCTGGTCCTGCGAAAAAAACAGCTTCACCGTCTTGTCCGCGTCCTTGGTGGCGAGCACCACCAGGGTCGACCCGTTGGAGGCCGCGTCAAACATGGTGTAACCCGTCGAGCCGGTGACCGACAATTTTGTCCAGTTGGTGCCGTCGGTGGTTTTGTAGAGGGCCTCGTAACTGCCCATGGCGTAAAGCGCCGTGCCGTCGATGTTGCGGATGCTGTGCAGCCCACCCCCGCGCCAGTTGGGCAGGGCCGCCGAGTTGATCGCGCGCAAGGGATCCTCCACCGTGATGCTAGAGGTGGCGGTGGCCGTCCCCCCCTTTTTGTCGGTCACGATCACCCTGACCGTGTAGACCCCGCCGGCGGTGAAGGTCTTGATCTGGGCGGCAATGGCGGTGTTGGCAATGGTCCCGTCGCCGAAGCTCCAGTGGTAGGCCAGTGAGTCGCCGTCGGCGTCTGTGGCCGAGGCGCTCATACTGAGGGCTGTGCGCGCGGTGCCCGTGGCTGGGACGGTCAGGACAAGCCCGGACGGCGCGCGATTGCCGGTGAAGGGACCGAATTTGACCTCGGTCTCGACATACACGTTGGGCTCGGTGCCGCGGAGGGCCAGGGCCGTCACGGAAACTCCGCCGACCGGGTCGCAGAAGGTCTTCCCCACCACGAGGCCGCCGTCGGAATTCACGCCGCGGGTCTCGGGAGTCAGATCCAGCATGTGGCTCTGGGTGGAATCATACCAACCGGGCTCCTGGTTTTCCTTCACCCAAACCAGTTGCAGTCCCCGGCCGATCGTCGAGAGGTTCGAATAATTGGCCCGGTGCGCGATGGAAAACAGCTGGCCGGAGATGCCGCCTCCCCGCCTGACCCTGAGCCCCTGAACAAGGGGATTGCCCCCCTGCGCTTCGGTGAGCCCCATGTTGGCGCGGTCATAGCGGTAGACCCGGTAAATTCCGGGCGAACTGACCTCCTGATACTCGGGAGTTTCGCGCCAGCCGATGCTCCAGAGCGCATGCATGCGCCAGTAGCCCTGGGGGTAGGCACCGCTGCCCATAATGTCCATCTGGTCGCCGTACTCCTTGTGTGCGCCGCTCGAGGAAAGCGGATCGGTCACGCCGGCGTTGAGCACCCACGCGTTGGCGTGAGGCAGGCCATAGCAGTGGCCGTACTCGTGACACCAGAGGCCCTGTCCCAGACAATTGGTGATCCAGCACCGCCAGGCTCCCGCCAGGCCCTTGCCCGCAACCCCCGCCGCCCCGTTGGCCGTCTCGACAAAGGAGGTCCAGATGTCGATGTCGTCGGGATTCCCGCCCATGCTGGTCCGATAGTAGTCCTTGAGCTTATCGAGCAGGGCCGTTCCCTCGTTGGGATACTGGGTCTTGCTCAAAACCACCGAGCTCGGGGCCATGATCACCTCAAACTCCGACTTTCCCCGGGACATCTCCTGAATGTACTGGTCCACTCCGGCGGTGATGGCCCGAAGGGAGGGAATGTGCTTGGCGGTATCCCAAGCGTCCTGAGTGTACTTGATGGGGGCAACAAACACCTTCTTTGGGGTGCAGGTCCACGCGCGGTTATAACCCGAGAAGACAAAGGCCAGAAGCGGCGCATAGGTCTGCGGCGTGATCAACTCGGCGGTCGCCCCCCGGGCGATGCCGGCGAGTCCCATCTGGTCAAAGTAACGTGTCACTGGCTTCGGATTCACCGAGGTGTCAATTGCCCGCAACAAGGCCCGCGCCTGCCCAAGCTCTTCGGTGCTGGCAAACCAGTGCACGCTGCCCCCGTAGACTGCCGCAATCTCGGGATCGGCTGAAAGGCCGGACACCGGACTTGTGCCCCTTCCGAAGGAACTTTCACCGAATAAGCTCACCGCCGCCTCGATATCGGCAACGGCCAACTGCTGCATGGAGTCCTCCCCCAGCACCTGTCGGTTACCAAGCGCGTAGCCGTGCAGCGTCGTCTGCTGTTTGCCGGGGTACGCCGTGAGCCGCGCCCCGTAGGAGTAACTCTCCATCTGGTCCTCATTGCCCACCTGCAACACCACCCGCCCTGCGGGCCCCTGCTGCTCGCCCTTGAGAGGCGCACCCGTGTTGCAAACCCCGTTTTCATCTACATTCATGCTCCGAAGGACGTCATAGGAGGTCTGCACGTTGAAGGGGCGCTCCATCCTGGCCTGTACCGAGGCGGGCAACGCCACGTAGTCGCGCAAGGGAATCCCAAGTTCAAAGGCCAGTTTCGGGTCAATCTGCATCAGCCCTTTGAGGACGGCCGCCCGCTCCTCTGCAAGCGACACCCCCTCTTCCTCCAAGGCCAGTTTTTCGTCTCCGACTGCAGCCCGCCACCGGGCCAACCACTGCTCAAAACGGTCCCACTCCTGCGGCCTGTCCGCGGGCCGACCGGCCTGCGCCACCGCAGGGAGGACCGGGTTCGGAGCGCCCTGGGTTCCGGGCGGCACAGCGCCCGCCAGGCTGAGCGAAGACGGCGTCCCTCCGCCCCCACCCTGCTCCAAGTCTGGGGAAGCCGGAGCCTGAGCTGCGACGTCCCTACCTCCCTTCGCCCCGCCACCCGGGTGCATCATCAGGTGGACTGACCAGCCGAAAACAATACCGAGAAAGGCAAGGGCAAGGTGAAATCTGCGCATGGGGTGGAGCGTTGGGAAAGCGAAGGAACCGACCCGCGCTGCGGAGGAATACCCCTAGTAGGTCGGAGGCTGGGCAGCTTTGCTTTAGGGATTAAAGACGGCCAACCTCCGGGACGCCTCCGGAAAACCCAGATCCCACCGGCGGCTTGGCTTCAACCTCCCAGTCCCCCCCGACCGCCGCGCCCCTGCGTGGAAGTCGCGGACGCATCCTCCGCCTCAGGGGGTTCCGGGAACGTACCCCGGATCTCCAGGCTTTTTCTTCTGTCCCACTCCCGCCGGAGCCGCAGGCGGGCTCGGGGGAGCAACACTGGGAGCCGGGGGGGGAGGCTGGGGACGGCCTGCCCCTGACATTCCCACGGCGCCCGTGGAGGGAGCCAACGGGGCGGGGCGCGCCAGTTGGGGTGAAACACCGGGGACCGTCCGCTGAAACCTGGCGGGCTGCTCCACGATGGCCGCGGGCTGAGCAGTGCGGGGCAGCGGGGCTGCCTGAACCGGGGGGGGGGCGGCCACTCCACTTCTGCCAGGGCTCCCAAACGGTGATTCGGTTGCTCCCCCGCCCCTAGGAATGCCGCCGGGGGCGCCGAAGGCCCCCTGCTGGGGAAGGTTTGAGCTGGCACGTGACACCGGCGGTTGCCCAAACCCGGAAGCCGACTCCCCTGTTGGGCGCACCGGGACGAGCGCGCCGCCGGGAACCGCGCCAACTCCGTTGCTCCTGCCCACCACTGCATTGGAGGGCGGACGCCGAATCACCTCGGTCTCCAGGGGCGGCTGGACGCCTCTGGTGCTCTGGCTGGGAAAGGAAGGCTGTCCGGGCCTCACCACGGAGCCCGGCGTGCGCTCGGGAGTTTCGACGGCAACGGAACGCGGCACAGTCTCGACCGGATCGGGTCGGCCCCCCTGCTGTGCGCCAAACTGCCCTCTCGGTGCCGGGGTTGGATTCAGAGAACCACTCCGGACCGGCTGTCCAAAGGGGCCACGGGCCGGGCCCGCCTCCGTGAGGGGGTCGGTGCCTCCCCCGGCAGGCTTTGACCGGAAGGGCGACGACTCGGGTCGCACCGGCAGCGCCTTGGGGACGCCGGTGGGGCTCTCGCCAACGGGAACGTCGCCGCCTTTGGATACATTCCCCGAACGCACACCTCCCGCCCAGGGTGCGGGCGCTGGCGTCGAAGCAATCCCACTAAGCGCCGCCTTTTTTTCCGCTGCCGTGGGTGCAGTCAAGCGGACCGTCGGACCGCTGGGTTCCTTCGCTGTGGAGGAGGTCTGCTGACCCGCACGGCGCTGCTCCCATTCCCGGCTGATATGGGACTTAAGCCGTTCATTTCCAGAAGGGTCCGAATACCATCCCTTGGACACCGAAACGCCGGAAGGGGAGGCCGGAAAGCTTCGCACCGCCGCGCCAAACTCCACACGTCTGGGGGCTGGGAGGACCAAAATGTTGTTGTAGACAAAATTCTGCACTCCCCCTCCACTTCCTTGGAGGCTCCGGTAGTGCCGCACATTCTCCTCCCGGGCCACCCGCAAAAGGGGCACGCCGCCGGAGGCGTTTTCCGAGACCCAGCCGTACCTTGGGCCGCCACAGTACACCGTACTGTTACGCACCGTAATGTTGGTCACATTCTGGGTCCGGACCATGATGACCGCATTTCTCGAAGGCCGCAGCAATACATTGGTCAGCACGGGCGCGGCAAAGTCGCGCACGTCGCAAAAGCGGTAGTAGCCGGGACCGATTTCAGTGTGCACATCCACCCAGGTGCTGATGCCCCGCTGGGGGTGCCATGGCACCTCCGGCGGGAGGGGCGCCCAACCGATGTAGTCGTCCCCCGTGCGCCACGAAACCCAGGCCGGGGACCAGTCAGCCCCCGGGACCCAGCACCATCCGCGGTCAGTGATCAACCACCGCCCGTAATGGTACACAATACTGCCAAACGGTTCGTGGCTCACCCAGGTCCAGCCGACATCCGTGTAGGCCCAGTACCCGTCCGTGTAGGGCGACCACCCCTCCTCCACCTCGGGTCGCCAACAGGGGCCGTGGCCCCCGATATTGATCCAATCCCCGTAAGGCGCCAGGGAATCGTAGAAGAACCCAAAGCCCTCCTCCCCCAGGTCCTCCTGCGCAGGGGCCGGGGGAACCGCCATGTTCAAGGCCGCCACGGCCACCAATGCCGCCACCACGGGTTGCGAGTATCGCATATGTTTGGTTTGGGGGGGAGCAAACGCGGCAGGTGAAGCGCCGGAGCTCTGGCTGTCTTTATAGCGCGGCACGCAACCGATGCCACCTCCATTTGAAGGAATCCCCTTTGAAGGAATCCCCCAAGCCCCAGCCAAACAGCAAAGCAAAAGAGCGTCCCCCCGAAAACACGGGAGGACGCCCTCTTAAAAAAACCGAGGTCCGGGGTTTAAGCGCCGGCAGTCGCCTCGGCCTCAGTCGAGACGGGAGCCTCGGCTGGCGCGGGGGTGTGGTCCACCCACTCCAGAAACGCCATTTCAGCGGCGTCGCTGTTGCGGTTGCCCAGCTTGATGATCCGGGTATAGCCGCCCTGGCGACCGACGGTGCGGGGTGCCACCTTGTCAAAAAGCTCGCGAACCGCGTCCTTGTTGTGGAGCAGGTAGGAGAGCGCGAGACGCCGCGCATGCAGCGTGTTTTTGCGCCCGATGGTGACGAGTTTCTCGGCGAAGGGGCGCACGGCGCGGGCCTTGGCGAGGGTGGTTTTGATACGGCTGTGTTCAATCAGGCTGATTACCTGGTTGGCCAGCAGCGCGTCGCGGTGGGCCTGGGATCGGCCGAGTTTTACGGTTTTCCGTTGGTGACGCATAATTAGTGCAGTTTAGGATTAAAGGTTAGCGGGGGACCAGCGAGGTCTCGGGTGAATTGGGCTCCACAAGTCCGGAGTCGAACTTCATCCCAAGGGAGAGGCCCAGCTGGTGCAGCTTGTCCTTGATCTCGTTGAGCGATTTCTTGCCGAAGTTCCGGTATTTGAGCATTTCGCTCTCAGACTTCTGCGCCAGTTGTCCAACGGTGGTGATGTTGGCGTTGTTGAGGCAGTTGGCCGCACGCACGGAGAGCTCGATTTCATTGACGCTCATGTTCAAGAGCTTCTTGAGCTTCTGGTTTTCCTGGCTTTGCTGGGGCTGTTCCTCTGTGAACTCCACCGCATTTTCGTCGTAGCCGTAGAAGGGCTCGAAGTGACGCTTCAAGATGCTGGAGGAC
>JBIKSY010000141.1:0-9869 GCA_044348365.1 Chthoniobacteraceae bacterium | reverse complement strand
CTGGTACGACGGAGCCACCATCACCGAGATGCTCGACACCTTCGAGCCGCCCCAACCCCTCGGCGCCCTGCCGTTGCGCCTGCCCATTCAGGACGTCTACCGCTTTGACCACCGGCGGATCCTCGTCGGCCGCGTCGAATCCGGTACGTTGCGAGTAGGGGACCGCCTGGTGTTTTCGCCCAACAACAAGACCAGCGAAGTGGCCTCCATCGAGAATTGGAGCGGACCTGAGACTCTTGTGGCCTACGCGGGCCAGTCGGTGGCAATCACACTCAAGGAGCAGATCTTTGTGCAGCGGGGCCATGTCGCCTCTCATGAGGAGCGGGCCCCCATCGAGTCGAACCGTTTTCGGGCAAGGCTATTTTGGATGGGCAAGCGACCGCTGGGCATCGGCCAGAGTTACAAGTTGAAACTGGCCACCCAGGAACTGGATGCCGAGGTGGTGTCTGTGGACCGGGTCATCGACGCCTCAACTCTGGAAACAGTGCCGGGCGACCGGGCCTTTATCCAGCGCAACGATGTGGCCGAGGTCGTGTTGCAGACCCGAGGCGCGTTGGTGATGGACAACCAGGACAGCAATCCCTTCATGGGACGCTTTGTCATTGTGGACGACCGGCAGGTGGCCGGCGGCGGGATCATCCACGGCGGAGTCTACGCCGACCGTTCCAAGATCAAGAGTGCCAACATTTATTGGTCGGAGGGTAACGTGCTGCCCCGCAACCGCGCCTTGCGCAACGGTCACCACGGAGCGGTGCTGTGGTTTACCGGGTTGAGCGGTTCAGGCAAGTCGACACTCGCCCGCCAGATCGAACGGGAACTCTTCAACGCAGGCCGCCAAGTGTATGTCCTCGATGGGGACAACATTCGCCATGGGCTGAATTCAAACCTCGGCTTTTCTCCGCAGGATCGGGAGGAAAACATACGCCGGGTTTCTGAGGTGGCCGCTCTCATGGCGGATTCCGGACTCATCGTGCTGACCGCCTTCATCTCTCCCTACACGCAGGACCGGCGGCGAGCCCGTGAGATCGTGCTCCAGGGCGGCCACGAGTTCGCTGAAGTGTACGTCGAGGCCCCCCTAGAGGTGTGCGAGGCTCGCGACGTTAAGGGGCTCTACAAAAAGGCGAGGGCCGGTGAAATCGCCGAGTTTACCGGAATAAGCGCCCCCTACGAGGCGCCCCAGAATCCGGAAATCACGTTGCACACAGGAAAGCTGAGCATCGAGGAGTCGGTGGCGTCTGTCTTGGAATACATCACGCCTCGGATCCGCGCAGTGGTGGAGGATGAGGTCGTGATTTAATCCCTGTTGGGTGCGTCCGGGAAAAACCTGTTTGCGGTAAGGGCCTTGGATAGGGCAAGGCTATTGGCATGCCACGGCTCTCCCCCTTCAGTTTTTTCACCGTCGCACTCGGCTTGGCCCTGTGCCTGACCACGGGGCTTGTGTGCGGCGCGCTGCAGGGGGCGCCCGCAACCCCTGTGGCGTATGCCAGCGGTGATTTGGTGCGTCTGGCGCGCAAGGAAACGGTGTTTTTTAAGGGGGAACCGTTTTTGGCCGGGCCCAAGGGACAAGAGTTCACGGTGCTCAAGCATGAACCGGCCAAGGGTCAGGTTTATCTGGCCTTTGTGCAAAAGGAGGGGGAGGTCATCGCTGTAACGCTGCCCGATGTTTCGGTTGAATTGGTGCCGCCGGACGGCTGGGCGCTCTTTATTCGGGGAACGCAGGCTTTCCGGGACCAGCGTTTCGAGGAGGCGCGGAAGCTTTTGGGGCGTTCTGCGCAGGATCCAGCTTTCAAGGCGGTCGCCTCTGGGGTTGCCGTGCGAATCGAGGGCGTTATTCAAGCGGGCGGGGCTGCCTTGCAGTCCAAGGGTGGGCCGGCTCAAAAAGCATTTGTAGACGCGCTTTCCCTCGGTAGGGAGACGGCGGCTGAAGTCTTCCAAAGGGGCTACACGAGCGTCGCGCAGGCGCTGGAGGAGGGGTTGGACCGGTTGGCCGTTCGCGTCCTTACGCAAAAGGAGGAAGTGCCCCCCTCCAAACTGCCCCGCGAAGAGCTTGCCAGTCGCGCGGCGCAGGCGGCCTTTTCCGTGGTGCGCTGCCGCCAGGCGATGGCGGTCCGCCGGATGGTGGAGGCGCGCGGTTACATTGAAACCGGGCTCAAGGCAGAGCCCGCCCGGCCGGAGCTCAAGGCGATGCTGCTCAAGGTCGAGGAGGATATTAAGGATGCGGAAAACCGAGGAGATTCCGCGGAAAGCAACCGGCGCCGCAACCTCGGTCAGGCGTTGCTTGCCCTGGAACGGGGACTAAAGCTTTGTTCGGATCACCCTCGGCTTCTGAAGCTACGTGAGGAAATGAGCGGCGCTCTGGAGGAGCGCACCGCCCCGCCGGTGACTCCCGAGTTTCTGGCAGCGGCAAAGCCCGCGGCTCCCGCCGAGCGCCTCGAGCAGGGGCGCCAGCTTTACACGACGCGCTGCACCCAATGTCACGACCTGGAGATGCTCGATTCGCGGACTGTTGGCAATTGGAAGAGCGAGGTGGCGGGGATGGCGCGCCGGGCAAAAGTGGATGATGCCCAACAGAACGTGATCATGGAATATCTCACCGCCGCCCACTCCGTTGTGGGTGGGATGCGCAAGGGCCAGTAGGTGCGGAGCGGTCGGTTATCGCGGGCATTCCGGCAGGAGCGCCCCTCGACGGCACTTGTTAGCGCTTGCGGGATGCTTCGGCAGAGGTGAGAACAGTGGGGTGGCGCGCCCGTAGCTCAGCTGGATAGAGCAACGGATTTCTAATCCGTCGGTCACTGGTTCGAACCCAGTCGGGCGCACCCCGTTTTGTCTAAATTCGGTGGGCGGGGTTTTGAGGCTTCGCCGTGTGTTGGTTTAGCTCAGGAGGCCATTGCTTAACCTTATTCGGTCATGGCTGGTAGACGGCAGCGGGTTCCCTAGCCAGTGCTCGTCACAAACCCCTGCGCATTTTACTTTGAGCTCGTTCGACTCGATGGACCCGTCTGGGGCGGGGGAAGGGCGCAGTCGCTGCGCTTTCTTTATTGTCAGTGCTCCCCTGCGCTCCCTAATACTTTCAGAGATGATTACGCCCTCCAAATTCACGATGCTGGCTGCAGCCGCTTTGTTTGCGGTGAGTTCGGCTCAAGCCGCTGATTCCCACCGTGCCGCCGCCCCCGGCATTGACGCCGAGGCCGCCCTCAAAAAGCTTCAGGCAGGCAACGCCCGCTTCGTATCCAAGTCGGAGAGTTCCTCCAAGGCCACGGCGAAGACTCGCAAGGCCACGGCCAAGAGCCAGCATCCTTTCGCCGTCGTGGTGGGTAGTGCCGACTCCCGGACCTCCCCGGAGTTCGTCTTTGACCAGAACATCGGTGACTTATTTGTGATCCGCACTCCGGGCAATCTCGTGGACGACCGCGCCTTGGGCAGCATTGAGTACGCAGCCGAGCATCTGGGTGCACGCTTAATCGTGGTGCTCGGCCTCAGGCGCTGCCCCTTTGTGGAGGCAGCTATCACGGGATCCACCGCCCTTGGTCATATGGGTAGCATCGTCCGAGAAATCCGGCCCGCAGTCCGTGCCGTCAGCAAGGATGGAGGCGACCTGCTGGTCAACGCCGTCAATGAAAATGTTTACCGCACAGCCGACAAGATTTCGCGCAAGGCAGACTTTGGAGAGGCTGCCTCCTCTGTGCGCATTGTGCGCGCTGTCTACGATCCGGATTCCGGTAAGGTAGAGTTCCTGAAGTAGGCTCCTGTCCTGAGGACAGCTTCAAGCAAGCAGTGCCCGCCGGCCTTTCGTCCGGCGGGCGTTTCTTTTTGGGCACCCAAAGGCGGCGTCTTTTCACCCGCAGGCTTCAGCGGTCCGTTCTCCGAAAAAAGGCGTTGGCTGCGGCGCTGGTGTGCTCCGCAAGAGCCTCGAGGGACTCGTTTCGAAGCTGTGCGATCCGCTCGGCCACCAACCGGGTGTGAGAGGGTTCACAGCGTTTTCCTCGGTGAGGGACTGGTGCAAGAAACGGGCAGTCCGTCTCGAGAAAGAAACTGCCGGCTGGCAGTCGAGCCGCCGTCTCATGCACCAGTGCCGCGTTCTTAAAAGTGACAATACCGGTGAATGAAACGCAGAAGCCCAGTCCCAGCAGTTCCTCGGCCTGCGACAGGGTCCCGCCAAAGCAGTGAAACACCGCTTTGACCCGGCCGCCGTAAGGGCGCAAGATATCGAGGGTGTCGTCCCAGGAGTCGCGCTGGTGAACGACCACGCTGAGGCCGTGCTCCGCGGCCAGTTCCAACTGACCGCGGAAAAAGCTGGCCTGACGGCGCCGGTTTGCCTCCCATCCCTCCCTTGCGCCGGCTTCCTCCGGCGGTTCGGCCGCGCGGTGGTAATCCAGCCCGGTTTCGCCAATCGCCACCACCTTTGGGTGCCCAAGCAAACTCCGGAGCGGATCGCGGAACTCATCGGGCGATTGGTCCACGTAGCAGGGATGAACCCCGACGGCTGCGAAAATCGAGGGGTGCGCCTCCGCGAGCGCCACCGAGCGCAGGCTCGAGGCCAGCGAGGTGCTAATGTTGATAATCCGGGATATCCCTGCCGCCTCCGCGCGTTCCAAGACCAGAGGCAGATCGGCTGCATAGTCCGGGAAGTCTAGGTGTGCGTGCGTGTCGACAAGCATGAAGCCGCGTTTTTGGAGTCTCCGGCACTACCATTGAATCAGCGAGCCCGCCCAAGTCAGTCCGCCGCCAAAAACCACCAGAAGAATGTAGTCGCCCTCCTGCATTCGGCCGGTGCGGTTGGCCTCATCCAGCGCGATGGCGACCGCCGCCGCGCTGGTGTTTCCGAACCGGTCCAAATTGATGAGAAACCGTTCGAGAGGGAGGCGCATCCGGTCCGCGATGGCCTCGATGATCCGGGCGTTGGCCTGGTGCGGGATGATACAGGCCAGTTCCTCGGCGCGGACTCCTCCTGCTTCCAGTACCCGGTTGCCAGCGTCCATCATGGCGGTAACGGCCTGTTTGTAGGTTTCCTTGCCGTTCATCTTGATGGTGTTGAGGCGGAGCGACGCATTCTCCGCCGTCACCGGCGTCCGGCAGGCCCCTCCGGGGATGTACAAGATCTCGGACTGTCTTCCATCGCTGCCCATGTGGGTGTTGATCATGCCGCGTGCGCCCGGTTTGTGGCGCAGAATGGCCGCTCCAGCCCCGTCCCCGAAGAGCACGCAGGTGTTGCGGTCCGACCAGTCGACAATGGTGGAAAGCTTTTCCGCACCGATAACCAAGACCGTCTTACGGGCGCCCGAGGCAATGAACTGCCGGGCGGTTTCCAGTGCGAAAAGAAAGCCGGAGCAGGCTGCGCTCACGTCAAAACACACTGCGTTCTTTGCTCCAATCTTGGTTTGAACAAAGCAGGCTGTGGAGGGAAAGAACATGTCAGGCGTGACGGTTGCCACGATGATCATGTCGAGTTCTTCGGCGGTGACGTCCGCGTTGAGCAAGGCAGCCTTAGCCGCCTCGGCGGCGAGGTCGCTGGTGGTCTGTTCCGGCGCTGCAATCCGTCTCTCGCGGATGCCCGTGCGGGTAACGATCCACTCGTCGTTGGTCTCCACCAAGCGCTCCAGATCTGCGTTGGAGAGGACTTTTTCCGGCACGTACGAACCGGTTCCAATAATTGAGGCGCTAAGCAAAGACATTAGGGGGCGTTGTGAGTGGAGGACGCTGCTAGGGACGGGCGCAGCGCGTTGTAGCGGCGCACCTCTTCGATGATGTGCGGGTTGACCTTGTTGCGGATCGACTCCGCACCCTGGCGGATGGCGTTTTTGACAGCGGTGGGCGAACTGCCCCCGTGAGCGATGATGCAGATGCCGTCAACTCCGAGAAGGGGCATGCCTCCGTACTCGTCGGGACTCGCCTTCTTTTTGATGGTGCGGAAGGCGCCTCTGGCCAACCAGGCTCCGGCCATGCGAACCGGAGAGCGGAGCAGTTCACTCTTGAGCCAGTGGAGCACCGCAGTAGCCGTAGCCTCGATGCTCTTAAGCACGATGTTGCCCACGAAGCCGTCGCACACCACCACCTCGACGGGGTTGTCGAACATGTCGTGCCCCTCCACGTTGCCGCGGAAATTGAGTCCCGACCCCTTGAGCAACTCGAAGGCCTTCTTTGTGAAATCGTTCCCCTTGACGTCCTCGGTGCCGATCGACATCAGGCCGATCGAGGGGTTCTGGTAGCCGAGGATGTGCTTGGAGTAGGCCGCCCCCATGATCGCACTCTGTACCAACTGCTCCGGCGTCGGGGTGATGTTCGCCCCGGCATCGATGATTACAAAATAGTTGGTCTCCGTCGGAATTACCGCCCCGATCGCGGGTCGCTCAATTTCCGGCAGGGTCCGCAGTTTAATATGGCAGGTGGCCACGGCTGCCCCGGTGTGGCCGGCGCTCACCAGCGCCTCGGCCTGCCCGGATTTGACCAGTTCCACCGCCCGCGAAATGGAGGAGTCCCGCTTTTTGCGCACGGAGTCAGCCGCTCCGTCGGTCATGTCCACCACCTGCGAAGCGTGGACCAGTTCAATGCGGGGGTCGGAGAAGGCGAGACGCTTGAGCTCCGCCTGAATGCGTGCTTCGTCACCGACGAGGAAAAGCTTGGTCAGAGCATCATACTCCCGGAGGGCCATGACGGCTCCTTCCACAAGGTTTTTGGGGGCGTAATCGCCTCCCATGGCGTCGAGTGCGATTCTCATGATGGGGACATCCAAAAAACGGAGAGATCCGAGGTTCCTGACCCTAGGCAAAAGATTCCTAGGAATCGCCAAAAAAATAAGGTCTCAAGAGGGGCCACGGCCTTCACAACGAGGCTAGGGCGAAGAAGGGTGGGCGGAAGCAAACCAAGGACGCCACGTGGTTGGACCAAGGTCAATCGTCCAGCCCGTCGGAAGCCGCCGGTCTGCCGAAATAAAACAACCGCCGGCGCGCGTGCGCTGGCGGCTGAGTAAGCTACGGAGAGCCTCGGTGTTAGACTCCGGCAACCGTCAGAACCTGACGGTCCCGATAGTAGCCGCAGGAGGCGCAGGCGCAGTGCGAACGCGTTGCCGCTCCACATTTGCCACAGCGAGCCAGCTGCGGCGCGTGCCAACGGTTTGCCGCCTTGCGGGTACGCAGGCGCATCTTCGACATTTTTCTCTTTGGAACTCCCATAAATTTGTGGCGGCTAGAATTAAAACTTGAGTCGGTCCAGCGCCGTCCACACGGGTTTTGGCTTTTCGGCTTGAGGCTCTTCCTGAGGAGCAAGGGCTGCTCCCCCGCAGGGCTTCGAACCGTTCCAGTCGCAGTGCGGATGGGCGGGAAGGGCGAGGAGGATGTCCTCTCTCAGGTTCTCTGTCAAGTCTACCTGCTCTGATCCGTGCAATTCTATCTGGCACGCAAAGTCGGTAATTTGAATCGGGTATTCAAAGCTCTCCAGACAGGCCACGCAGCCAACCCGAAAGGCGCTTGTGAGCCGCCCGGTGGCGAAAAGACCGCCATCGCTGAGGCCCACGTCCAGCGCGTAATATAGAGGCGCCACCGGGATGGCTTGAGGGTCGTTTACGTCCAGCACAGAGGCCGGTTCGCTGCCTTCGAAATGTTTTCCTTCCGGCGGAATTTGCAGGGTGTGTATCTTCATGTCATTCGCTTGATTTATTCCGGCTCCAACCCGCGTGCGGGGGATGGCGGGGCGGTCCCGGGGAGTGTACCTTCCGCGCGGACAGCTGAAGCCCCGCCGTCCGTGGCAAAGCGGCTGGCCAAAGCAGACTGCACGCACCTTGGCACGAAACGGCCTACATCTCCACCAAGGCGTGCGACTTCTTTAACCAGCCGAGAGGAAAGGTAGGTGTATTCCTCTGAGGGCATGAGGAATAGCGCTTCCAGGTCCGGTTCCAGACTTCGGTTCATCAACGCCAGTTGAAATTCAAACTCGAAATCCGATACTGCCCTCAGGCCCCGGATGACCGCCTTCGCCTTCTGGGCGCGGGCAAACTCCACCAGCAAGCCTTCAAAACTGGTGACACGCACGTTGGACAGCGAAGCGGTGGATTCCCGGAGTAATAGGACGCGTTCCTCGGGGGTAAAGAGGCCCTTTTTAGACTCGTTGTGCGCCACTGCAACGACGACCTCGTCAAACAGGCGGGCCGCGCGGGCCAACACATCAAGGTGCCCGTTGGTAACGGGATCAAAGGAACCGGGGTAAAGGGCGCGGAGCATGGGAAACCTACTGGGTTGCGGCTGCAGAGGCGAGGGCTGCGCCCAGCAAAACCGAGGCGACAAAGGGGGGGAGCAAAACGGCGAGTGCCGTTCGCCAGAGGCCCACCCCGTGCGAACAGGCCAGCGCCTGCAAGAGCACAAACATCGACCAGACTCCGGTGGCGCCTGCCGACAAGAGCATGGCGGTTTCCACCACCAGCGGTTGTCCGGAAAAACCGCTAGCCCAGACTGCCGCCAGAGGCACGATCCAGAGTGCCGAAGTGGCCCCCATGGCATAGCAGACGGCTCTAAATGTGGTGGAAAAAGGCGCGCCCGACCGGGCACCGAAGCGCATCAACGCGTGCAGGATTCCCGCCTTGAAAAGGACGGTCAGGGGCAGAACCAGAGTGCTACCCAGAACGGACGCCACAAGCATCGCCGCCGAAAACTCCCCGTGGTGCATCAGGCGTAGGATCTTGGAAAAAGCGCTTCCCGTGGTGGGAAGCAACTCGACGGTCCAGAGGACCATCACGGTTCCGATGCCGTTGAGAAGAGCCATGAAGGCTAGCGGCAGGCCCCAGCCTCCGGACCGGTTCAACCTTCTGAAAGTCTCTGCAGGTGAGAAAAGAATTTCGACAATACTGGGTAACAACTCCAACAACGGTCCTTCTGGGCCGGGGTTTTCCCATTTTGGAGCGCACTCGGCCTGAGTGCCGTTTTCGGGCGAGCCCACACGGGGCGTCTCAGCTGCTCCGTCCGCCTCGGAAGGGGCAGGGGAGGCTGAAGTAGCCTCGAGCGTGGCCCCGTCCGAGGAAGCAGACGTTTGGCTTGAATGAGCGCCGGTCGTTTCCTTTTGGAGAGACGGCAGCTTAAGGTCACCCGCGGCCTTCAGCTTGGGGGCGGGAGCAAATTCGCGAACCGTCTCCAAGGGCGCCCAATCTTGCATCCCCTCCCTCCAGACGAGGCAGTCGGCGCCGATCTTGCCTTCCTCTTTCAGTTGGCGTAGCTCGTTTTCCAAAACCGGCCCCTGAGGGTGACCGTTGGACTCGTAATACCATTTCATAGTGCGGGTGGTCGTTTGCCCCACAGCGGACCTGCCGGGCGTGAGTCAAACTCAACCCAGGCGCCCCCCTGCTTGCAAAACTGTCAGGCTACGCTACACGGGCCTGGTGACTTCTGCCAGAGCCGTTCACCATTTCCATGTGCCGCCAGAGAAAGCTGGGGGGCGTCTCGACCAGTTTTTGTGTGCCTGTTTCCCGGAACGCTCCCGTTCCCAACTGCAGGAGTGGGTCCGTCTTGGCGCCGTCCTTCTCAACAACGCCCCTCCTGCCAAGCCCGGGCTCAAGCTGAAAGGCGGCGAGATGCTGCGTATTGAGGAACCGGCGCCGCCCGTCCAGGACGCCGTCGCTGAAAAATTGCCACTGGAACTGCTATATGAAGATGAGGACCTTTTGGTGCTCAACAAGGCAGCCGGCATGGTCGTGCATCCCGCCGTTGGAAACTGGACGGGCACTCTGGTCAATGCGTTGCTCCATCACTGTGAGGACCTCTCGAGTGAAGGAGGGGAGGAGCGACCCGGCATTGTACACCGTCTGGATAAGGAGACGTCCGGCTGCCTTGTCGTGGCCAAAAACGACCTGTCTCACCGGTCACTCTCCGCCCAGTTTGCCGACCGCG
>JBIKSY010000140.1:0-9942 GCA_044348365.1 Chthoniobacteraceae bacterium | reverse complement strand
GTGTGCCGCCAGCGCACGCATGTAGTCCTCCTCTGAGAGCACCCCGTTCTCAATTAACCGGGCCACAGCCCCGCCGGCCCCCCCTTCTGAAAGAACACGGTCCAACTGGCCCTTGGTCACAAGGCCGGATTCCTGCAAGATTTCGAGAATAAACTCCGGATTGGCGCTCACGTTTGCTGTTCTGGGATTAGGGCTGCAATGGGGAAACTCAGTACGGGGAACGAGCCAAAACCTGACCTCCTTCCCTTTCGGAATGAACCGCGGAACATCGGCTCACACACAGGCGGAAGAGGGCAAGTTTTCCTCAAAAACATTCTAAGCCTCAGATGCCAGAAAAGTCAAAACCCGTCGACTCCCCCGTAGGCGTGCGGTTCCAAGCAGCGTCCAATGGCTGCCGCCCAGGCACATTCCGCCGCCGCCCAGGGTCGCTTACCTGCCCCGAGCCCTCTACATTTCAAACTGAAGACCGTCGTAGGCCACTCGCACACCTGGAGGCAGTTCCGCCTCCAATTCCTCATGCCGATGGTCGTGACACAGATGAGTCAGCCAGGAACTGCCCGCACCAACCCGCTCCACCACCTCCAAGGCCTCGCCAATACTCAAATGGGTGGGGTGCGGTTTTTTGCGCAATGCATCGATTACCAGGTGGCGCACACCGACCACAGCTTCCACCACCTCCGGGGGTACCGTTTTGCAGTCCGTCAGGTAGGCAAGCAAAGGCACATCCCCCCTTCGGAAAAGATAACCTGTGGAGATGGTCCGACCATGCGGCAGCGGCAGCGGCAGTACGCTGACCTCACCGAGGGCAAACTCGCCCTCGACCACATTGGGCTGCGGATGCACATAGCCGGGCACACGGATGGCCGGGTCGAAGGCAAACGCAAACATCTGCGCCAACTGGCCTAGCGTTGCAGCCGAACCATACAGGGGCAGCGGACGGTCGAAGTGACAAAAAGGGCGCAAATCATCAAACCCCAGCACATGGTCGGTGTGCGCATGCGTGTAGAGTGCCGCATCCACCTTCAGCACCCCCTCCCTCAGGCACTGGGTTCTGAAGTCTGCTCCGGTATCCACCACCCAGCTCAGTTCCCTCGCTTCCAGATAGATCGAGCAGCGCGTCCGCCGATCCCTAGGGTCCGGCGAGACACAGACAGCGCACCCACAGCCAATCCTGGGCACCCCCTGTGATGTTCCCGTCCCAAGAAAAGTAACCCTCATTGCATCCATAGCCTTCCAAATTCTATTGACCCAACGAGCGCTTGTCTAACCCTCCGGCAGGCCCTTTTTTCCGCTCCCAAGGCGCAGTCCACCTTGACGAAAAAACCCGTCTGCCATTAAATCATGATCTCAGTCGCGGCGGGGTCGCCAAGTGGTAAGGCCGAGCTCTGCAAAAGCTCTACCGCGGGTTCGATTCCCGCCCCCGCCTCTCTGTAAAAAAGTTTTTCGGGAAACCGAAGTCCACAAAAGCGCACAGGTCTCCAGAAAGGCTGGGACAACTATTTGACGGGAGCTAGATGTTGGAGGGTGGGCAAAGAACACCCACGAACTCGGTTGTCCGGTGCGAACTTCCTCCCGTTTTGTTGTACCAGCGAGGTGTACGCCGGATTATCTCACCGAATCCTTTCAGCGACGCCCGAACCGACCGGCGGATTCGCTCCGTCTCGAGTCCCTGGCTCAAAGCGCGCCCGTTTCCTCTTCCAAGAAACCTCGGAGCCAAAGATTGTTCCTTAAGGTTTTCCCTCTCCATGCGTCCGTACATCCCTCTGCTCGGTCTGGCCCTTTGCTGCGGCCTGCGCGTCTTCTCCCCCGTTGCCTTCGCTGCAGACTGGCCCCAGTGGCGCGGTCCGGACCTTTCCGGTTCGTCCCCCGACACAGGTTTTGCCAAAAACTGGAGTGCGACCGAGGGGGTGCGCTGGAAGACACCTCTTCCCGGCTTTAGCGGCGCCACCCCGGCAGTTTCCGGCGAGCGGATCTTTGTATCCTCCCCCAATGCGGACAAGGAACTTCTCCTGTTGTGCCTCAACCGGAGGGACGGAAAAGTACTCTGGCAGAAGGTGCTCTCCACGGGAGACACCACCAAGGGCAAAACCTCTCCCAACATGGCCTCGCCGTCGCCAGTGACGGACGGAAAGACGGTCTACGTTCTGTTTGGAACGGGTGAGTTTGTGGCGCTCGACTTCGACGGAAAAATTCTCTGGCAGAGAAATTTAGCCGTGGAGTTTGGCCGTTTCTCGCTGATGTGGCTCTACGGTTCGAGTCCGCTTCTTTTTGAAGGACATCTTTACCTTCAGATTTTGCAGAGGGACCCGGTTCCTCCGGACTACACCCACGCGCTCGACGGCAAGGCGGAGCGGGAGTCCTTCCTCCTGTGCATGGACGCAGCCACCGGCAAAACAGTCTGGCGCGCGGTGCGCCCTACCGACGCAGGAAGGGAGTCTCAGGAAAGCTATGCGACCCCGATGCCCTTGCTTTTTAACGGCCGCAAGGAACTGGTGATTATTGGCGGGGATTTCCTCACTGGCCATGCGCTGGACACGGGCGCGGAACTCTGGCGCGCAGGCGGTTTCAACCCGAAAAAGGGCGAGTGGATGCGCATCGTGCCCTCGCCTGTGATTTACAGGGACGTGGCGATCGCCGCGGGGCCGAAGCGGGTGCCGGTCATCGCGGTACGCAGCGGTGGCAGCGGGGAGGTCACGGAGTCCCACACGCTCTGGAAATTCGAGGAGTTTCCGCCGGACGTCTGCACACCGGTTCTCTACAATAACATCCTGCACGTTCTGGATGGCGACAAACAGATGCTCACCGCCCTCGAACCGGAGACAGGGGAGAAGAAGTGGCAGGTGTCACTGGGGGTGCGTGAAAACTTCAAAGCCTCCCCCACGGCGGCGGACGGACGCGTCTATTGTATCAGCGAGCGCGGCACGGTTGTCGTGGTCGACACCGCTTCCGGCCAGGTGGTCCACACGGTGGAGATGGGAGGAGGCTCGCCCACTCGCTCCTCGGTGGTACTCTCGGGTGGCGACATCGTGTTGCGCACCGCTGAAGAGCTAATATGCATCGGAAAATGAAACGACTCCTCCTTACCACAACCCTTTCTGCCTGCATGCTTTGGAGCACGCAAGCAGCAGACACCGTCCTGTTCGAACAAAACTTTGATGCGCTTCCGGCGGGCCCCTTGCCCAAGGAGTTTCTCGCTTTGGCGGGGGAATTCGTGGTGGGAGCGGAAGGGACGTCTCACTTTCTGGAACTGCCCGGATCTCCTCTGGACACCTTCGGCGCGCTTTTCGGACCCTCGAGTGCCGAACCGTGCAGTCTGGAGGGCCGGTTTCATGGAACCAAGACGGGGAGGAAGTTTCCGACCTTCGGTTTGAGCCTGCGGGGCGCGGGAGGGTACCGTCTGCAGGTGAGTCCGGGCAAGGGACAGCTGGAAATCTACAAGGGCGACGAGCCTCTGGTTGGAGTGCCATTCGCCTGGCAGTCGGGGGCGTGGACTTCGCTGAAATTAACACTCCTCAAGCAGGGGGCAGGTTGGGTCGTCGAGGGGCGCGCCTGGGCGGAGGGAACTGCGCCGACTGCGCCTCAAGTGCGCTGGGAGGTCGCGGGCGATGTGGCCGCCGGCCGCGCCGCGGTCTGGGGAAGTCCCTACTCGGGCACGCCAATTCGGTTTGACGATTTGAAGTGGACCGTCCAACAACCCTAGTTCCGATCTCTGTTTCCCCTGAATTTTCACCCCTGAATTCCGTAAATTGATCCCCATGAAAAAGAGCCTCTTCACCCTCCTTCTCGCCAGCCCTCTGGCCCTGCACGCGGCCGACTGGCCCCAGTACCGCGGCGCTACCGGCGACGGCGTGTCTCACGAAGCCCTCCATTGGAACGCAGCCGGCCTGAAGGCCGTTTGGAAGACCCCCAGCGGCGGCGGTTTCAGTTCCTACAGCGTTGCCGGAGGAAAGGCCTTCACCCTCGCGCTGCGAGAAAAGGACGGTGCTCCGCAGGAGTTCCTTACCGTCCAGGACGCTCTGAGCGGAAAAGAATTGTGGGCGGCCGCCCTCAGCGTGGTGAAGTTCGACGGAGGCGGGGATGACGGTACCGCCGATAACAAGGGAGGAGACGGCCCCCGCTCCACCCCGCTCGTGTCGGGAAATAGCGTTTTTGTCCTTTCCTCCCAGCTTGCACTACGCGCGTTTGATGTCCT
This sequence comes from Chthoniobacteraceae bacterium, assembly GCA_044348365.1. Classification (GTDB taxonomy): domain Bacteria; phylum Verrucomicrobiota; class Verrucomicrobiia; order Chthoniobacterales; family Chthoniobacteraceae; genus Chth-196. The sequence continues at coordinate 5,750 of JBIKSY010000140.1, read as the reverse complement.
CTCTGGGAACGTCCAGTGGACGGTTGACCTGAAGGCAAACCACGAAGGCCAGAGCCTCAAGTGGCAGAATGCCGCCTCGCCACTGCTCGAAGGTGGGTTGCTTTTTGTCGGTGGGGGTGGCCCTGGGCAGTCGCTGCTGGCCGTGGAGGCGACCACGGGCAAGATCGCATGGAAGGCGTTTGATGAAAAAATCACCCATGCCACGCCGGTAGCGGCAACCATCCTTGGCCAGCGGCAGGTGATCTTCTTTCTCCAGTCCGGCCTGCTTTCGGTCGAACCCAAAACGGGCAAGGAACTCTGGCGCTACAGCTTTCCGTACAAGGTTTCGACGGCCGCGTCCCCCGTGGTCAGCGGCGACATTGTGTACTGCTCGGCCGGTTACGGCGTGGGAGCCGGCGCAGTGCGCATCGCCAAGGGCGGAGCGGGCTTCACCGCAACCGAACTGTACCGGATGCCCGGAAACCAGCCGTTGGCAAACCACTGGAGCACCCCGGTGGTCAAGGACGGCTACATGTACGGGATGTTCCAGTTCAAGGAGTACGGAAAGGGTCCGGTGAAGTGTGTCAACATCGCCACCGGGGACGTTAAGTGGACCAAGGAGGGCTTTGGCCCCGGACACGTCGTGCTTATGGGAGGCGAGGTGGTGGCGCTTTCCGATGCCGGCGAAGTCGTGCGTTTTGCCGCGGAACCAGCTGCCTACAAGGAGCTCAGCCGACAGAAGGTGTTGGAGGGCAAGTGTTGGACCACTCCGGCCATCTCTGGCGGACGTCTCTTCGTGCGCAGCACCAAGGAAGCAGCCTGCCTCGAATAGCCCGTTGGCCCGGCTCTCTCTGGGGAGTCTGATTTTTAACAAAACTTGTCAGAGCGTCCGGACGCGGGTTCGGGCACTCTGACTTTTTGCTGAAGCGTTTAACCCCTCCTGTTTATGTCTAAAAAGAAAGTAAATGTGGCCATCGTCGGCCTTGGCTTTGGCGCGGAATTTATTCCGATCTACCAACTCCACCCGAACGCCAACATGTACGCCATCTGCCAGCGCAATGTAGCGAAGCTAGACGCGGTGGGTGATGCCTTCAATGTGGCGGTGCGTTACACGGAGTTCGCCGACCTACTCAAGGACCCAAACGTGGACGCGGTGCACATTAATTCACCGATTCCCGACCACGGCTGGATGAGCATCGCGGCGCTCAAAGCTGGCAAACACGTCAGTTGCACTGTGCCGATGGCCACCACGATCGAGGAGTGCAAACAGATCGTGGAGCTTGTCCGTAAAACGGGCTTAAAGTACACGATGGCTGAGACCGTGGTGTACGCCCGCGAGTACCTTTTCATGAAAGAGCTACTCGACAAGGGGGAGCTGGGAAAGTTGCAGTTTTTGCAGGCAAGTCACCAGCAGGACATGGACGGCTGGCCCAACTACTGGCCGGGCCTGCCCCCGATGTGGTACGCCACCCATTGCGTGGGACCGGTCAGCGGTTTGGCGGGCGCGCCCGCGGAATACGTAAGCTGCTTTGGCTCCGGAACCATCCGCAAGGAGTTGCAAAAACACTACGGCTCGCCCTTTGCCGTTGAGACGGCCCACATCAAGTTCCACGGCAAGGACCTTTCCGCGCGGATCATCCGTAGCCTTTTTGACACAGCCCGGCAATACAGGGAAAGCATCGACGTCTACGGGGACAAGGCCTCCGTCGAATGGCCTCTCATCGAGCACGAGCCGTTGGTGCTGCACCGGGCCAAGCTGCCCGAACCCAAGATTCCCAAGAAGGTATCCGCGCCTGACTACGCCAAGCGGCTGCCTAAGGCGATCCGCCCGTTCACCACCGGTGGAGTCTATGGGGCGGGCAAGAAAAAGCACCTCTCCTTCACTCAAGGGGCCGGACACGGCGGGTCCCATCCACACTTGGTGCACGAATTCGTCAGCGCGCTGGTGGAGAACCGGGAGCCGTTTCCGAACGCGAAGCAATCGGCAAACTGGACCTGTGTGGGGCTGTGTGCGCACCAGTCGGCGCTCAAAGGTGGGGCAATTGTGCGCCTTCCGGCCTTCACCCTCTAGGGCGTTTTTCGGTTGAATCGGGGGAATTCAACCGCGCGGATCCGGCATGGTGTCTTGTTCGGAATGACCGGGGGCATTGTTGGAGGAGGGACGGAACCTTTGCCGCGGCTGGGCGTTTACTTTTACAGGTTCCGTTTCACCTGTTCGCATCCCCCGCACCGGGGGTGCGGTTTACGCCCGGCCATTGGGAGTGCTTTGGGGGAAGGCGCCCCCTGAGCCCACAATCGAGCAGGCAGACCCCACCGAAAACCGAAGGCGGGGCAGAGGGGAACATGACCTGTGAGCAGCTTTGAGAGAGGCTTTTCGGGGTCCAACGACGCTGAGGCTGCATCCTTTTTCGCCGTGGCAGAATCCGAAATCCCTTTCGTTTTACTGCCATGTCCCTCTCTTTAGCTGCCGCTCCATGCCCTCCCCCATTTTCCTGCCGCTGTTGGAATCCTTTTTCGTCCCCAAAGGGCTCTCCCCAAACCGGCGCGCCCTGCTGAGATGATTCTCCGCGGCGCATCCCGTCCAGACCTGCTTCTTGAGGAGACGCTCTACGACATCCTCTCGTCCACCGCTGTTCGGCACCCAGCCAACACGGCCGTGCTCTGGAACGGCACTGCGCTCAGCTACCAACAGCTCCACTCCGCCGCAACCTCGGCCGCCGGCGCGCTTTCTTTTTTGGGGGCTGGTCCCGGCCGGGTCGTGGGGCTCTGGCTGCCGCGCAGCCCTGAGCTGCTCGTAGCCCAATGCGCCATCACCGGCTGCGGTGCCGCCTGGCTTCCGCTTGACTCGGAAACTCCCGCGGAAAGGGGAAACGTTTGCCTGCGGGCAGCCAACGCAGTGGGCGTACTCACCACGCGCGCGTGGGCCTCCCGCTTGGGGGCAATGCCCGTCCCCTTGTGGTTTTTGGAAGACCTGCTCGCCGAGGACCATGAGAGGCTGGAGCTGAAACGGGCGGCTCCTGAGGACCCCGCCTACGTCATCTACACCTCAGGCTCCACGGGCACCCCAAAAGGCATCGCGATCACCCACAGAAATATCTGCCATTTTTTGCGCAGCGAAAACTCCGTTCTTGGCATCCGGATGGAGGACCGAGTGTATCAGGGCTTCTCGGTGGCGTTCGACATGTCGTTTGAGGAGATCTGGATCTCCTTTCTGGTGGGAGCCTCTCTCTGGCTGGCCCCACCGGAACTTGTCACCGATCCCGATGGCATCGCAGAGGCACTCGAGCGCGAGCGAATCACCGTACTTCATGCGGTGCCGACTCTGGTCGCTCTTATGGAGCAACTCCCCGCACATCTGCGCCTGCTCAACATTGGAGGAGAGGCCTGTCCGGAAGCCCTCGCCCAGCGCTTGAGCGGTGGGGCAAGGCGGGTCTTTAACACCTACGGCCCAACCGAGACCACCGTCACCGCCTCGCTTAGCGAATTGCGGCCGGGGGAAACGGTCTCCATTGGACTCCCTTTGCCCAACTACGGCATTGCCGTGGTCGGTGCCGACTCCCGCCCTCTAGCGGCAGGGGAAACCGGTGAAATCGCCATCTTTGGCCCCGGCGTTTCGCCCGGGTATCTGGGGCAACCAGAGCTCACCGCTGCACGCTTCCTTCCGAATCCCGCTGCGGCAACGCAGGCTGAATCCCCCCTCTACCTAACAGGGGATCTGGGTCGTATTGGGGAGGATGGCCGGTTGCATTGTCTTGGGCGGCTCGATCACCAAGTCAAAATCCGGGGGTTCCGCATCGAGTTGGAGGAAATCGCCGCCGCACTGGCCAGACACCCTCGCATCGGAGCAGCGGTCGCCCTTGTCAGAGAGCTGAACGGCTCCGAGGAAATTGTAGCCTTCTGTGTTCCGCTGGAGTCAGGCGTTGCAACCGGAGAGCTGAGGGAGACCCTGCGCCAGGAGCTTCCCTCCTACATGGTGCCTGCAAGGATTGAACTGTTGCCAGAGCTCCCTCGGCTGGTCTCGGGAAAGGTTAACCATGCCGCTCTGCGTGCGGTGCCGCTAGCGCCCTCCGCACAATCCGGCCACCCTCCCGCTTTCTCACCCAAGACAGAGGAATTAAGCGTCCTATGGGACTCCCTTGCAGCGTTGTTCCCCGATGCGCAGTTCCACCCCGGGCAGGACTTTTTTTGCGATTTGGGCGGGCACTCCCTACTTGCGGCCAGGCTGGTTTCTAGACTGCGCAAAAGCCCCGGATTCGCCACGGTAGGAGTGCGTCAGATTTACGAGAACCGCACTCTGGGCAAAATCGAGGAAGCCCTTCGCCTGCTCAGGGCCCAAACGCCAGCCTCCTCGCCCCCCCCACCTCCCTCGCCGGGATGGCGTCGGTTCTGGTGCGGCGTTGCCCAGTTGGCGTGCCTACCGTTTCTGACTGCGCTTGACCTTCTGCAGTGGCTGGCTCCGTTTTTTACCTACCACAACCTGACCGGCTCAAAAACGGACAGCATCCCGCTGGCGATGCTTGCCTCAATCGCCGCGTTCCTGCTGGTGATCTCCCTTTCCTTTCCTCTGACGGCCCTTCTCAGAAGGGTGCTTGCGGGCAGGCTTGCCCCGGGAGACTACCCTCTCTGGGGCCTGACTTATTTCCGGTGGTGGCTAGGCAACCAGTTGGCGAGCGCCTCGGCTGGGCACCTGATTTCAGGCACCCCCTGGAAGGCCCTCCACTTGCGCATCCAAGGGGCTAAAGTGGGCGCCCACACCACGCTCAACTCCCTGAGCGTGTCGGTCCCCGAGTTGTTGGAAATCGGCGACGGGGTGTGCATCGGCACTTTCGCAAACATCGAGAACGCCCGGGTCGAGGGAGGCCGGCTCCTTGTTGGAAAGGTCTCAATTGGAACAGGGGCCACGGTAGACTCTTACGCCGTCCTTGAAAACGACACGGCAATCGGCGCGGGTGCACGTCTGTGTGGGCTATCCGCCCTCTCTCAGGGGGACCGCATCCCGCCGGGCCAGACCTGGTCGGGCGCCCCTGCCCGCCGCATCCCGCACGAGAGGGAAACCCACCCGGAGGCCCCCACCCCCACCCGGACCGCCATTTTGGCGTCGATGGCATTCTACGCGATGGCGGCAGCCGGCGTGGCCGTGCTGTTTTTCACGCCCACCTTCCCCGCGTTTGTCTTTGTGGACTGGATCGACACGCACACTTTCGACTTGTTTGAAAGTTCCTTGCCGTGGTGGAAGGCCCTTCCATTGTTTTTCCTGATGTCCGTTCCCGCATCAATCGGACTGGTGGCACTGACCGCCCTTCTTGCTGGAGGCCTCCTGTCAATGCTGAGCAGACAAAGGGCCGGCGTCTTCCCCCTGCATGGTCCCGAATACCGGAGAAAATGGGTCCGCTCCACCGTTTTGGACACTTCGCTGCAAGTGCTGCACGGCTTGTATGCCTCGGTTTTCGCAGCCCCCTGGCTCCGCCTGCTGGGCGCCAAGGTAGGCCGGGAAACCGAGGTTTCCACGGCCGAAGGAGTCATCCCACACCTCCTCGAACTTGGAGAGGGCGCTTTTATTGCTGACGGCGCCCTCTTGGGGGACGAGGAGCAGCGCTCCGGCTGGATGCACCTCAAGGGAACGCGGATCGGCAACCGCAGCTTTGTAGGCAACGGCGCCTACGTACCCGATGGAACGGTGTTTCCGGATGATGTTCTGCTGGGCGTGCAATCCAGCGCCCCCCCCAACGAGACGCTGGTTTCCGGCCAAACGTGGATGGGTAGCCCTCCGA
>JBIKSY010000392.1:0-2971 GCA_044348365.1 Chthoniobacteraceae bacterium | reverse complement strand
AACGCGCCCGGGCCGCTGGGGCAGTTGGACTTCCAGCTCGGCCAGGTAGCAGCTGAAAAAGCGCTCGATGTTCGCTTCGCTCACTTCCAGTCCGTGCTTCTGGAGCACCTGTCTGGCAATTCCCGAATCGGTGCGGCCGGCGATGGAAACCGAACTCAAATCCTCCTCGAAACCAAACTCCCGCTGGAAGCCGATCTTGAGGGCGTTCTCCCCCGCCCCGCCGCTGGTGATGAGGGTTCCGTCGATGTCGAAGAGGATCAGAGTGGTCGGGTTCATTTGAGGCCCTTGTATACAGCCTCCGCGGCAGCGCCACAACCGGCGCCAAGTTTGCAAGGAGCAGTAGGCCTTACATAATTTTAGCCACTCAAGCTGCAAGCACTGTCCTGAAAGAGGCATTTGCTTGAGTATCAGGCCACTCTCGTCCAATCAAAGAATGGACCCTTTCGTCGCGAGGCGAATACTCCACGAACACTTTGTTGAGTGTGCTTTCCAAGGTTGCCAGATCACTCCAAACACGATTGCGAATCCGGTCTTTGACGATGTCCCATAGGCGCTCCACCGAGTTCAATTCCGGACTGTATGGCGGCAGAGTCAAAAAACCTTACTTTTTCAAGCAACCACTCATGCCCTTCGCGCAAGTGAAAACCAGCTCCGTCCTGACGCACAATGTGCTATACCTCTGGGCCAGTGGCCGCAATTTACCTCAGAAACTCACAACTGAACTCCGGGCAGACACCGTCGGTGCTAAGAGATTGCGCCCCCTCTTTGCCTCTATTTTCCACGGTTCCCCAAGTGTAGCCCCACTGGTATCGAAGACACATCCGCACTACTACCTCTAGCCCGCCTAAAGTCCACACCCGGCGCGCCTCTGCGAATACGCTGTACGCAACATTATCTTTCACAGTCTTATACAAACATGGCTGTGCGGCGTGACACTTCCTGCCCACTCCAACCCCTTGCCGTTACCTTCCGCCCAATGCCCACCCTCGACCCGCACCGCTTTTCTTGGACCAAACGCTCAGCAGCAAGCACCGCAGAGGAGTGGTTCGACGCCCTTGCACACCTTGGGCCCATGCGTGTGATGATCACCCAGAACGCGGGTGCCTCCCAAGCCCGCATTCAAGCCCACGGCCTCACGGAAGAGGAGGCTCATCACCTTTTAAAAGAACACGGCGGATCCATTGGGGAGGCAACCTGGCTTACCTCCGAACGCCCCCCCCAGCGGGCGCCAATTAATGTCCGCGGCCGCTTTTCCGTGGTTTCCACGGAGCCGGAACTGGCACAAATCCGGGACTCGGGAGGCACAGCCCTTTGGATTCCTGCGGCACTGGCATTTGGCACGGGCGAACACGCCACCACCGCGATGTGCCTGCGCCACCTCGCGGACATCTCCACACTGCACAAAAAGGCACCGTGGAGCTTTCTTGATTTGGGTACAGGCTCAGCCATTCTCGCTATGGCGGCGCGAGTCCTAGGCGCCGCTGAAATCCTCGGAACCGACTTCGACGCACTTGCGCTCAAGACCGCCAAGGAAAACCTGCGCAACAACGGATTGCGCGGCATCAAACTGGAACATTCGGACGTGCTGAAATGGACTCCAAACCGGACTTGGGATGTGGTCGCAGCAAACCTTTTTAGTGGCGTCCTCATTGAGGCTGCCCGGATTATTGCAGTGGCTGTGGCTCCCACCGGGGAACTCCTCCTTTCTGGAGTTCTTCGCGAGCAGGAAGAGGAGGTCCTCGCAGCCTTTGTCCGTCAGCGCTTGCGCGTGCAAAAGGTCGGTCGGAAGGGCAAGTGGATCAGCGCGAGGTTGACCAAGAACTCCGCGTAGATCCCACGCCTTGGTGCGTCTGGCCTCTCAATAAGTCCGCATCAGAGTTTCGGACAACAAGCCACCGTCTCCCAGATGGGAAACAATGATGCTTTTGCGCCACGTGCGGGTCGTTGGAGGGGAATGTGTGCGCAACACCTTCGGTACGCGCCGAGTGCCCCGCCGAGGAATTTCATGGATTGAGCCTATACCGCAGTGCAGCGCGCCGATTGCCCTGACCGACCCTCCTCCCCTTGGGGCGCTCCAACCTACTTCCGCTGAGGCTTTGCGCAATGGAGCCGGTGACACTTTTTGCCGCCGTCCCAACCGGAACGAGCATCCAGTCTGGCCTGATGCCCATGCTGGACCACATTCCAGATTTCCCTCCCCGCAAGCTGCACATTAACCTCTCCAACTTCGCCTTGGGGGTACCGACTGGTTAGAGCGCTTTAAGGGCCCGAACAAAAAATGTTTGGGATAAAAGCCGCAGGGGTCCACAGTCCTCTGGCCTTGATTTCGGGCGTCTGTCTAAGACCTCTCAAGAAAAACATGGATTCCAACGCAGCACAGCCTCCCTTTCTTCTCCGACTGGCTGCGTTCATACGCTTCTCCCACACTGTCTTCGCTCTGCCCTTCGGGCTCATTGCCATGCTCGTCGCCGGAAGCGGGCGCGTTTCCGCCTCTGTTTTCGGCTGGATCGTTGTTTGCACGGTCGCCGCACGTACTCTGGCCATGTGCTTCAACCGACTCATGGACTGGGAAATAGACAAGCTCAATCCACGCACCGAGGGACGCCACAGACTAATCGCCAAGCCGCACGCCTGGATTGTGTTATTGTTTTCCACTCTTCTGGCGGTGTTTTCCGCTGCGAAGCTTAACTCTCTGTGTCTGGCGCTCAGCCCACTGATGCTGTTGATTCTGTGCTTTTACAGCCTCACAAAGCGCTTCACCGCCTTCTCCCATCTTTTTCTAGGATTAGCTCTGGCCGTGGCACCTGTCGGAGCCTGGGTGGCGGTGCGGGGCAAGTTGCTGGAACTGCCCCCCCTGCTTCTTGGAGGAGCGGTCCTGTGCTGGACCTTTGGATTTGACCTGATTTACAGCACGCTCGACACATCATTCGACAGGGAACAAAAACTTTTCAGCTTTCCATCCAGATACGGC
>JBIKSY010000391.1:0-2975 GCA_044348365.1 Chthoniobacteraceae bacterium | reverse complement strand
GGACCGCAACGCCCGAACTTATTCTGGATCGTGTCGGAAGACTTTGTAAGCGGACTAATCGTTCAATACACTAGTTCGGCGAAGGGCTTCTGCATCTGTTGCTGCAGCTCGTCCAGCGAAATGATTTGGCCCCTCAGCAGCTTGAGCAGGTTTGCGAACAAGAGATGCTTCTTCAACGCCCCGCCCAGTTCCTGACGCCATACCGGCTCATCCACGCTGACCGGCTTCGGCAGCCCCGGAAAAAAGAGGGGAACCATGCCGCCACCGCCTCCTGCTGGCTCTTGTAGCGGCCCGGCTGCAACACCGTCTCCATGTCGCCGCGCGTATTGAGCACGTGTTCGATCGCGCCCTCTCCCAGGAATTCGCCCTCGCTCAGCCGGTTTTCCGTCACTACGGAATCCTCGTTGAACGGAACTCCGAAAATCTGCCGGGCGTACTCTCGAAGCGGTGCCGCGTCGGCATTGGCACCCAGCGTGGCGGACGTACCCACGCAGATTGTATGTCCGGGTGGTGCCTGCAGTCTGGCTTTCAAGCGCCGCAGCAACAAAGCCAGGTCCGTGCCCTGCGCCCCGTCAAAGGTGTGGAGTTCGTCCACCACCACGTACCGGAGGGTTTCCGGCTGGTTGTGCGCCCACAACTGCCGGTCCTTTGGACGGATAAGCAGGTAGTCGAGCATCTTGTAGTTGGTCAGCAGGATGTCGGGCGGATCGTTCCGGAGGGTCTGTCGGTCTGTGATGACCTCGCTCGCCGTCATGCTCATCTGCCCCCGGGAATCGGGCCCCGTCCGCCCCCCGACAAACAACCCGACCCGCAGGGCTGCAAAGGCGGGTGTTCTTGCGATTTCCTGGGCAAACCGCCGGGCCTGGTCAGAGGCCAGCGCGTTCATGGGATAGATGACCAGCGCCTTGATCCCGCGTTCTCCACGCTCCAGCGCTCGGGCGCAGTGATCCAGCACAGGGTAGAGGAAGCATTCGGTCTTTCCGCTGCCTGTTCCCGTGGCAACCAGCGTTGCGCCAGCTTCACGATCGCTGGCCAACCGCTGCCACGCCTGCTCCTGGTGGACGAACCCGGCGTGTTCCGTCTCAAATCCGGCGAAGAAGCCCTTCCCCGCAGCCCCCACGCGAAAGGGGAGGCCGATCTGGACATAGGGACCTTTCATCCAGCGCTTTTCGTCCCGAGTGAACCTCTCCACGATCCCTGCGAAATGCAGGTCCGAGGGCTCGTAGGCGGCCGTCAGAAAATGTTTGAGTCCGGACTGGACCTCGCGCGCCAGGAGGGATGGAAGCATGCGAATGGGGGTGGGCTGGGGAGTGGCGTCGGCAGGCGATTGGGGGCTCCGGATGCTGGGGGTGTTTCAGCGTTTGTTCAAACGCATTAAACACCGTGGGCTATGGTCCGCCGCCGGCCGACTCCCTCAGCCGGGACGCCAGGTCCGCGGGAGCGACAAAGACCAGTTGCTTGCCGCGCTTGCGCTGCTCCAAGAGGCCCCGTTCCGCGAGGCTTAGAAGGTCAGTGCGTGCTGTCTGGTAAGCGACATCCTGCGCCTTTTGGTGGGCGGCGATCACATACCGGTGTCCCGGGTGCTTCAACGCGTGCTGGATCAGCTCCACCTGCCGGTGGTTGAACCACTCGAACGCTCCAAGCCGTGTTTCCAGCTCGCGGGTCTCGTCAGCTTTACGTCGGACGTAGCCGGCCAGTTCGTCCACGGCGCCGCGGATCACCTCCATCTGGCCCAGCAGAAAGTAGGTGAGGTCGTTGTCATCCGTCTCCGTGTACAGGAAGGAGCGGCCGTATTTGACGGGTGCCTTCCGCAGCACTGTGGAGATGGAGATAAACTCGAACAGCCAGTAGCCGGCGTGCAGCATGGACCAGTAAAACAAGGCCCGCGCCGTTCTTCCGTTCCCATCCACAAAGGGGTGGTCGTACGCCAGCCAGAAGTGCAGCAGCACCGCCCGTACCGCCGGATGGATGAACTCGCCTGTCTCGGTCGCGTTGGCGAACGCGCAGAGTGCCTCCATGCGCCCGGGTAATTCTCGGGCGTCGGGCGGGTCGTGGTAGACCTCTCCAGACTCATCGGCAACCACCCGCTTTTCCGCCTCCCCGCGTAACCGCCCTGCGGCGGACGGGTCGTCCATTGTGTTCTCGGTCACCAAGCGGTGCACCGCAAAGACGAGCTCAGGCGTCAGGGTGCGGTCCCGCCATTCCCGGATCTGCTGCATCGTCCGGAAATTATTGAGGATCATCTGCTCGCCTGTGTCGCGGGGCTTGCGTCCCGTGCGGATCAGGTCTTTCGCGACGTCCCTGGTGGTGGCCGCCCCCTCGAGTTGGCTGGAGGTGATGGCTTCCTCCATAAGCGCGCTCACCAAGTAACGATCCCGAGTTTGAGGGTTGGTGAGCGGCTCCGGAACGCTTGCCAACCCCACGGTGCCTCGGTCGATTTGATGCAATTGCTCAAGGACGCCTTCGGGCAGGGAAAAGCAAAATGGGGAGCCTTTCTTGTCCACCAACCCGATCGGTTTTCCTGAACGGGCGAGCTTTACGGCCAACCACCATTCCCTGTGGGTGTATCCCTTGGGAGCGGTGTGGCGGCGGAGTTTGTCCCAGTGCAGATAATGCGCGTTGGTGGCTGGGGTATGGAGCAACCGGAGGATTTCCGGCATGCGTCCGGCGGACTCCGCTTCAGAGAGGAGTTCGGGGAGCCGGGGTGGAGCCTGAGGAAAGCGCACGGGAAAGACGGGAATGTACTAAGTTGAAGCAAATTAGTAGATTTTTGCGAGATTGACAAGTCCGCCTCGTCTTTTCGGGAAATTCACTTCCGATCTGTTGCTCCAAACAGGCTTTCTAGCATTTCTCCGGGTTCAATCGCCGGGGGGAAGCGTTGATTCAAATCGAAGCCAAATTGAAGCCGTGGGTACTGGCGGGAAGCAAAAGCCCGCGCAAGGGATGCTCAGAGCAAGAATGGGTTCAACACAGGG
>JBIKSY010000139.1:0-9963 GCA_044348365.1 Chthoniobacteraceae bacterium | reverse complement strand
GACTCCATTGACTGGAAAAATCCGGATCTTCTCAAGAAATTCGTGACTGAAAACGGTAAGATTCTGTCCCGCCGTTTGACAGGAATGCCCGCCCACTACCACCGGAAAATCACTCGGGAAATCAAGCGCTCCCGGCAGGCTCTGTTGATGCGATAGCTATAGGTCTGCGTGCGGGAGAAGGCTCCCTGCCCTCCGCACGCGAACTGCGTGAACCACCGGCGCCAGGAAAACTTTTCCAGGCGCCGGTTTTCTTTTGCCTGCGCCGAATTCCAACGCAGTTTAGGGTGGGCGCATTGCCGGCTCAAAAAGAGTGTTCCCCCATCAAAAACCCGTACGCTTTACCCCCTCCATTACCGCCCCCGCCCAATGAAGGTGGACGAACTCCAATCTGAGCAGCTCCGGCTCTGCTTTGAAAACGCGCCGGTTGGGATTGGATTTCTCAATCTGGACCTGCAGTTCCTCCAAGCGAATCCCTTTCTGGGAAGAATTCTTACGGGCACCTCCCAGCAGATTGAAGGCCGCTGGCTGGGCGAGATTCTTGAAAGCCAACTTTCCCCAGAATCCAGCCGGGAGATCCTGCGCATCTGTTCCAACACCATCCAGTCGGGCAAGCCGCACGCGTTGCACGGATGGCCGGCTAACATCGATGCCAAGGGGCTTCCTCGCTTTGCTGACTGGGAAATCCGTCGGATCGAGTCAGGCGAACAAGCCCCACTGGGCCTCCTCGTGACGGTCTCGGACGTCACCCGCCAGAAGTATGTGGAAGAAAAAGTCCGCCTTCTGGCAAGTGTGCTTGAAACCACCCCCGATTGGGTGGCTGTGCTTTCGCCAGAGGGGAACGTTCTCTATCTGAACCGCTCCGCCAAGGAAGCGGCGGGATTCACGGACGCCACCCCCATCCACACACTCCACTATTCCGACCTCCACCCGGAATGGGCCACTCTGCTCCTCCAAAGTGAAGGCTTCCCCGTGGCGCTCAGAGAGGGCATTTGGGAGGGGGAAACCGCCTTTCGCAGCGCCCTGAATGGAGACATTCCGGTGTCTCAGGTGCTCTGTTCGCACGCCAACCCCGCGGGCGAGGTGGAGTTTCTTTCCTCCATCCTGCGTGACATCACCGAAGCGCACCAGTTTCAGGCGCAGCTTGCCAGCGCCCAGGAAAGTCTTGAGCAGCGGGTGGAGGAACGTACAGCCGCCCTTGCCGAGGCATCCGCACTGATTCGCAACCGGGTCCTCCAGCAGGCGGCCGTAGCAGAACTCGGGGAACAGGCGCTCTCCGGCACGGAAATCCCAAAGCTTCTAAGGGAAAGCACCCGCTCGATCGTGGAGATCTTGCGCGTGGACTTCTGTTCCCTCCGGGAGTTGAGCGAGACGGGTGAGCTCTTGGAGCTTCGGGCCTACACAGGTGCCCCCCGGGTGCTCGCCCAGCCGAGCCTGCCGGCCGGAAGCGGCTCCGCCTCCGGTTTTGCCATCGAATCCGGAGAGCCCATTATTTTTGAGGATTTACGCGCCGAAACCCGCTTTACGGTGAACCCGTGGCTGCGAGACTCCGGGTGCACCAGCGGAGTGGCCGTTCCCATTTCCATCGGGGAAAAACCCTTCGGCTCGCTGAGCGTTTTCACCGCCAGCCGCCGGAATTTTACGGAGAACGACACCCACTTTCTCCAGTCCGTTGCAAACATCATCGCAGCGGCGATCCAGCGCCAGCGGACTGAGGCGGGCATCCAACGGGCGCTGGAGCAGGCGGAAACAGCCAACCGGGCAAAGAGCGCCTTCCTTTCCCGGATGAGCCATGAACTGCGCACCCCGCTCAATGCAATTCTGGGATTTACGCAGCTTCTCAAGCTCGAGGAGCCCACGGTTTCGCAATTAGAAAGCCTCGGCCACGTCAGCCGCGCCGGCCACCACCTGCTTTCTCTCATCAACGAGGTGCTCGACATCTCCCACATTGAGACGGGCCGCCTGGCACTGACCATCCAGCCCATTGAATTAAACGACTTTCTCCACAACTGCATCGAACTCATGCGCCCACTGGCCGCGCGCAACAGCGTGGCGCTACAGTTTATCCCGAGAACCAAACCCACCCACGTGAGTGCGGACAGGCAGCGACTCAAACAGGTCGTGCTCAACTTCCTCTCCAACGCGATCAAATACAACAACGAGGGGGGCGAAGTGCTCATCAGTCTCCGGATAGGCGTCGCTACCGCGCGCTTTGAAGTGCGAGACACCGGTCCCGGCATTCCCTCACAAATGCGTGGCCTTCTCTTTAAGGCATTCGAGCGACTTGGAGCCGAGCACACAGAGGTGGAGGGAGCAGGCATCGGATTGGCTCTGTGCAAGGGCTTCTTGGAGGCAATGGGCGGCTCCATAGGCCTCGACAATCCCGACAGCGGCGGTTGCGTGTTCTGGGCACAGTTACCCATCGCCGCCTGCCCCACCGACCAACCTCAGTTGCGGATTGGCCGCCTCCCTGACCTGCTCGCCCCCCCGCGTAAGCCGGATGCGCCCGCAAAGCTCCTGTATATTGAAAGCCACGATTTTGACCTGCAACTTCTGGAGCACCTGCTTGAAAAACATCCAAACTACAGCCTCTTGAGCGCTATGCAGGGGAGCATGGGGCTGGAGTTGGCAAGGGAGCACCGGCCGGATCTAGTTCTCGTCGACTTGGACCTCCCCGACCTGACCGCGAAGGACTTCCTGCTGAGGCTACGCTCGGATCCAGCACTCAAAGGGGTCCCGCTCATCCTCCTTTCCACGAACAACGGAGATTCCTCCCTGGAGGTCCTCTCCAATCAATACGGCGCCTCGTTTCTGCTGAAACCCTATGCGCCCGGGGAAATGCTCCAGCGCATCCACTCCTGCCTACAGCCCTCCAATCCGGCCTGAACCTTTCGCGCTTAGTCGGCAAATCACCAACCCCTCTTTACCTCCCTTTCCGACCCAACCGCCACATCTGCTTTTTGAACGGATTTTCCGACCCTCCAGTCCAAAGGGTAGATGGCTCCGTCAGGAAAGCCTGGCAGCCCGCCTTATCCCAGACTCTTTTCCTATGATCCAAGTCGAGCACCTCACCAAACGCTACTCGGGGTTCACCGCCGTCCGTGACATCTCCTTCCATGTGGCCAAGGGAGAAATCGTCGGATTTCTCGGCCCCAACGGCGCGGGCAAAAGCACCACGATGCGTATGATCACCGGCTACCTGCCCCCGACCTCCGGCAGGGCCTCCATCGCCGGGTTCGACATTTTTACAGACTCGATCCAGGCACGCCAACATCTCGGCTACCTCCCTGAAAGCACCCCGCTCTACCACGACATGCGGGTCAACGAATACCTGCGCTACCGTGCCTCACTGAAGGGGGTTGCATCCTCCAAGCTCCGCGAGCGCGTGGGCGATGTTCTGGACTTGTGCAACCTTCAGGAAAAGGAAAGCGCCATCATCGGCACCCTCTCCAAGGGACAGCGACAACGCGTTGGCATCGCAGACGCGCTGGTCCACGACCCGGCACTCCTCATTTTGGACGAACCCACCATTGGTCTGGATCCCAACCAAATCCGGCAAGTGCGGGAGCTTATAAAAAACCTCGCCACCCGCCGTACCGTTCTCATCTCCACCCACATTTTGCCCGAGGTCGAGATGATGTGTTCAAGGGTCGTGGTCATCCACAAGGGGCAAATCCGGGCGTCCGACACCGCGGAAAACCTGCTCCGTAACCACCGTTCCGTGGGCTCGATCCGCGTGGAAATCCAGTCCCCCCCCAGCGCCGCCCGAGAGCTGCTCTCAAAGCTTTCCGGCATCAAGGAGGTCACCGAGGAGCCCGTGCCGGGGGGGGCTACTGCCTTCCACCTCCGTACCGACGCCGGAGCGGATCTCTCGGCGGAAGTCTTCCGCCTCGCGCAGGAGCAACACTGGGACCTGCGCGAACTGGTGCGAAAAAAACCGACACTCGAGGACGTCTTCGTAGACCTGACCCAAGGCGACTAAATCCGCATTCCGGCGGAATTCCCCCGGGCCGGCGCCAAAGCCCTTTTTTTCAAACCTATCTCATTTTCATGCGCACTTTCCTGACCCTACTCGACCGCGAGGTTAAGAGCTTCTTCTACTCCCCGATCGCCTACGTGGTGATGTTTTTCTTTCTCATCGCCACCGGGTTCAACTTCTTCTCGGGCGTCTCCTTCCTCAACCAAAGCCCCACAGAAGTGACCGTCGTCGAGGCCGCTTTCAACACGGTCCTCTTTTGGTTTCCCTTCGTGCTCATCTTCCCGCTCATCACCATGCGCACCTACGCAGATGAATTTAGGATGGGCACCATCGAGACCCTTTCGACCGCCCCCGTTGGGGACTGGCAGATAGTCCTCTCGAAATTTTTAGGCGCGATGGTCTTCTACATCCTGCTCTGGGCCCCCAGCTTTCTTTACTTTGAAGCGTTCCAGTTGATCACCGGTAAGAGTGCCGCTCTGGCAGCCGGCGCCTACGGCGGCAGCTATCTGCTGCTGCTGCTCATCGGGGGGTTCTATGTCTCTTTGGGCTGCCTCGCCTCCGCCCTCACCAACGAGCAGATCAACGCGGCCGTCATGACCTTTGTCGCCATCTTTGGCTCCTTTGTCACAGGCCTCCTCGGCTTCATCCTCAACTCTCCGAGCCAGGCCACCCGCGACGTCATCTCCTACTTCTCGGCGGTCGAACACATGACCGACTTCTCCAAGGGCGTCATCGATAGCCGGCCGATCGTGTGGTACCTATCCATGACGGCTCTAGTCCTGTTCTTCACCCATCAGGTCTTTCAATACCGCAAGTGGAAGGCCTAGCAGGCGGGCTCGCCTTCCTTCACGCAAACGTCCTACCGCAGGTCCATTTTTTCCCATCCGTCCTATGGAACCCTCTTCGACTCCCACTACGGCCGGGCAACCGCCCAAACCCGTCTCGAGCATCCCGAGGTTTAGCGTCGGGGCAAACGTCCTGCTGCAAACCATCATCTTTACGGCCCTCGTGTTGATGGCCAACTACCTGAACTTCCGCCACTTCAAACGCTGGGACTTTTCTAGAAACCAGAAGTACGCCCTGGCTCCACTGACAAAGAACCTGCTGGGAAGCCTCAAAAAACCCGTCCAAGCCATCATCTTCTTCCCCAGCGCCGGCATGATCGCACAAGACGTATCCTCGCTTCTGCGCGAATATGAGTACGCCTCCGAAAAAAAACTCTCGGTCGAAGTCGTCGACCCCTACCGCAATCTGCTCCGAGCCAAAGAGCTTTCGGAAAAGTACAAGTTCGGGAACAACGACAACATCGTCATCCTGGATTTTGAAGGACGCTCCAAGTTCGTAAATGCAACCGACATGGCCGAACTGGACTCTTCCGGAGCGATGTTCGGCCAGCAACCCAGCGTGCGGGCCTTTAAGGGGGAGGAGGCCCTCACCTCGGCGCTCCTCGAAATCACCGAGGAGAAACAAAGCAAACTTTACTTTTTGGGCGGCCACGGAGAATCCGCCCCGAGTGCCGAGGATCTCTCCTCCCTCAAGACCTACGTGGAACGCCAGAACATCAAGCTGGACACGCTCAACCTAAACAACGTCGAAGCCGTCCCCGCAGACACCTCGGCACTGGTTGTGTTCGGGCCCAAAACAGATCTTTCAGAGCGCGAACTCAAGCTCCTCTCCGACTACTGGACCGAGCGAAACGGCCGGTTGCTCCTCCTGCTCCAAGGCAACACCAAGACCCCACGCCTCGCAGAGTGGCTTGCCACCCAGGGCCTCAACCTCCAGCAGGACGTCGTCGTCAAGTCCGGGACCATGCTGGTGCTCCAGGGCGGCCAACCCGTGTTGCGCTCGGGGATAGTCACGAGCGCCGTCGGCTTCACGCCCCCCAGCGCCAAGGGCGTCCTCAAGGACGTGGCGGGTTTGGACATGCAACTGGCCGGCCTGACGCAGTCCATGACAGTCGATACCGCCAAGGCAGGCGCCGCAAAGGTCCGCTCCCTCCAACTCCTGACGACAACCGCCGATTACTGGGGCGAAACCGAGTTCGTTGCCAATAATCCCCAACCTGCCAGCAAGGACCCCCAAACAGACCACCTCGGCCCCCTCACCCTAGGCGTGACCCTCGAACGCGGCGGTTTACAGGACCCGAGGGTCAAGGTGGAGACGGGCCGCATGGTACTGGTCGGCAACGCGGGATTCCTTTCAAACGAGGGACTGCGTGTCTCCGACATCGGTATCGACTTTGCAGTCAACGCGCTCAACTGGCTTATCAACCGGGAACAGCTTGCCGGAATTCCGCCCAAGCCCAAACAGGCTCTTAATCTTAGTCTCAACGAAGCCCAAATGAGCAAGATCGCACTGGCCGTCATTGGCGTCATCCCGGCGGCAGTCGCCCTCGTGGGACTGCTGGTCTGGTGGAGACGCCGTAACTGAGGCTACCCCAACAATCTTTGCCCCCGATCCGCCATTCCCCGTCGCCCTCCATGAAAACGCGCACCACGGTTCTGCTCGCCCTACTTGCCACCGGCTTCTTTGCCTACCTTTGGTTTGTCGACCGACATCAGGAATCGACCCGCGACGCGGCCGAATCTGCAATGAAGGTGCTCTCCTTCGAGCGCGACAAGGTTGATTCCCTCTCACTGCGGAACGGTTCAACCCAGATTGAGCTCCGCAAAAAGGACGGTGTCTGGCAGATGGAACAGCCCCACAAAGACAGGGCGGACACCTCGGCAGTGGACCGCCTGTTAGGGCTGCTGGAGGGGCTCAGGCACGATGCGAAGGTCGACCTGCCCAACGAAAAGGAGCCGGAGTTACTCAAGGAATTCGGCCTTGCAGACTCCGAAACCACCCTGAAGTTGAAGACAAGCGCAGCAAAGGAGCTTGAGCTTGTGCTCGGTAAAGACAGCCCCATCGGAGAAAAACTTTACCTCCAGCTCAAGGGGCAGCACTCCGCCTTTGTCGTTCGCAACGAACTGCGTGGGAGGATCACCGCAGGTGCCGACGAGTACCGCGACCACAGGCTCTCGGCAACCCCGGTGTCTTCGGTGGAAAAGCTAACCATCAGGAGCGGCGAAGGCGAAATTGAGCTCCAACGCAGAGGCAACCACTGGGATCTTGTCAAACCGCTCCGGGCGCGGGCTTCCTCCTCCAAAATCAATGACCTCGTGGCCGGGATGCTGACCGCGCGGGTGAGCCAGTTTCTACCCGAGACACCCTCCCCGGAACAGGGACTGGCGGAACCCCGCGCAACACTCACCGCTGTGGTGGAGGGAGATAAGGAGCCTATGGTTCTTCAGATCGGCGCAACGCCCAGCGGCGAGGAAAACAAGGAGCGATCCTTCGCCAAACTTTCTGGCCGTCCCGCTGTGACGGTCCTTCCCAACGCCGCTCTTGACCCCCTGATCAAGTCACGCCCAAACGACCTGCGCGACAAAAAACTGGTGCGGGTTGAACCCGACATTGTCGACCGGATCACTTTCGAGCGGAAGGACACCCCTCCCCTGGTCCTCAGGCGGAAGGGCGAGGGTTGGACTTACCTCGAGGGCGAAAGGGAGATGCCGGTCAAGGACGGGCTGGCCGGAAAAGTCCTCTCGTCCCTTCTGGCGGCGGAGGCTGTGAACTTCGTCGCCGACCTCACCACCGACCTCGGGCAGTACGGGCTCTCGGACCCGCAGTTGCGCGTGCGCCTTTCCTCCTTTGCCAGCGAAAACACGGCGGAAACAAAGTCAGGGGAGAACGCCATTGTGACCCTCCTTTTTGGGAAGGTGGAGGGAGAGAGTGGTTATGTAAAACTCGAAGACGAACCCTTCATTGTTGCAGCTGAGAAGGCTTTGCTCGAGTCGCTGCCCTCCGACACCTTCGAACTGCTTCCCCCACCGGCACCAGAATCCGTGCTAGAACTCAAGGCGGAGGCGGTCGTCGGAATCGAGTTTTCGGCAAAGGATGTCCCGTCTGTACGTCTGGACAGGGCAGACGGCGTCTGGAAGCCGTCCACCGGTGACGCCAAGCCAGACGAACCCGCCATCCAAGCGCTCCTGGCAAGGATCGCAGCACTGCGCGCGGCCCGCAGAACCGGCCAATACCCCCCGCTCACCCACTCGCTGGCAGTCCCGTTTTTGACGCTCAAAATCAACACGGAGACCACCGGCGTCCAAGCCAGTCATACACTGACAGTGGGCACCCCCCTGAAGGATGGAACGTTCCCAGCCACCCTCAACGGCAAAGAGGGGGTGTTCCTGCTGTCCTCCGAGGACGTGGCGGCCCTGCAGAGGAAACTGATCCCCTGATTTCGCAGGCCCGGAACGGCAGCGTATCGGCGAGACATTACGCCCGCCCCCCTCACTCCTTCGTGCGGGGTCCTCTCTGTTCGCAAGCCTCGGGATTTGGGTGGACTGTCACCTTTCTCTATCACCGTTTCCATGCGTTTCTTATAAGGCGCTGAACGTTTGTTATTTGTCGCAAACAAGGTTGGCTTTGCAGAGAGTCGTCTCCGTGGCACCCTCAGTTTAGGTACACACCCACTCCCACCCCTTCCGTGACCCATCACTCAACCGAACTCCTCCGCCTCCAAAACGACGCCACCCGTGAGGAGGACTGGCGCCGCTGGGGCCCTTATCTTTCCGAACGTCAATGGGGCACGGTGCGCGAGGATTATTCCCACGACGGCGACGCGTGGAACCACTTTCCTCACGACCACGCCCACACCCGCGTCTACCGCTGGGGCGAGGACGGTTTGCTGGGCATCTGTGACCGCAGGTGCCGCCTTGCCTTCGCCCTTGCCCTTTGGAACGGCAAAGACCCCATCCTAAAAGAAAGACTTTTCGGACTGACAAATCCCGAGGGAAATCACGGGGAAGATGCGAAGGAACACTATTACTACTTAGACTCCACGCCGACCCACTCCTACCTCAAGGGGCTTTACAAATATCCGCAGGCGGCTTTTCCGTACGAAGAGCTGCGGAGACAAAACGCCGGCCGCTCCAAAGACCACCCGGAATTCGAGCTGCACCACACTGGGATCTTCGACGCACACCGCTACTTCGATGTGTTTGTTGAATATGCAAAAGCGGGCCCGGAGGACATCCTGATCCGCATCACCGTTTGGAACAGGGGGCCGGAGACTGCCGAACTGACCATCCTTCCCAAGCTTTGGTTTCGAAACACTTGGAACTGGGGAGGCTCCCATGAAGCGCCCAGGAAGCGCCCCTTCCTGAGCGCCGCCGACCCGGGCACCGTCCTGGCCGAACACGAGACGCTGGGCCGCTTTGTGTGGCGCTCGGAGGTGGCTGCCCCCCAACTCTTCACCGAAAACGAAACCAACACCGAGGTTCTCTATGGCAGCCCGAACCGGCATCCAAACGCAAAGGATGCCTTCCACCGGGCCGTCGTCGGTGGAGAAACCGGCGCACTCGAAGCCCGTAGCGGCACAAAGGCGGCCGTCCTCCACAAGCTCCAGATAAAAAGCGGAGCCTCTGCAATCCTGAGGCTGCGCCTCACCGCTGAAGCGGAGGACGTGGGCGCGACAGCAGCATTCAAGGATTTTGACAAAATTGTGGAGGCGCGCATCCAAGAGACAGATGCCTTTTACGCGTCAAAAATTCCGGACATTTTAAGCGAAGATCAGTCTCGGGTCGTGCGGCAGGCCGACGCTGGGCTACTCTGGTCCAAGCAGTACTACCAGTTCATCGTGCCCGAGTGGGTCAAGGGGGATGAAGGGCATCCTGCCCCCCCCACGGGCCGCGGCGCGATCCGCAACGGCGACTGGCGCCATTTACACGCAAGCAACGTGCTCTCGATGCCCGACAAGTGGGAGTATCCGTGGTTTGCCGCCTGGGACCTGGCGTTTCACATGCTTCCAATGGCGAAAGTCGACCCCGCCTTCGCCAAGGCCCAGCTCGAGCTGATCCTCCGAGAATGGTACATGCACCCGAGCGGACAGATCCCCGCCTACGAATGGAACTTCAACGACGTCAACCCGCCCGTCCATGCGT
>JBIKSY010000441.1:0-10036 GCA_044348365.1 Chthoniobacteraceae bacterium | reverse complement strand
CCGGTACGATTACAAACAACGCCACGCTCGCGTTTAACCGCTCAGACACAATCACCCAGGGTGTCGATTTCGGGGCGGCGATCGTCGGCACCGGGCAGCTGCAACAGATGGGTTCCGGGACCCTGACTTTGAGCGGGGTAAATGCACATTCGGGAGGCACAACGCTCGCCGCGGGCCGTCTGAATCTGAACAGCCCGGGCGCCTTGGGATCCGGTCTCTTCACGGTCAGCGCGGGGCTCCTGGACAATACCAGCGGGGGGGCCGTGACTCTTGGTTCCAACAACGCGCAGATGTGGGCCGGAGACTTCGCATTTGCGGGGAGCTCCGACCTCAACCTCGGCACGGGCAACATCACATTGGGCTCCAAAAGGACAGTCACGGTGAATGCCGGCACTCTGGGGGTAGGCGGGACAATCGCCGGTCCGTACGCGCTCACCAAGGCTGGGCAAGGCACGCTTGAGTTGGGCGGTAGCAATACCTTCACCGGAATGACATCCGTGAACGACGGAACTCTGCTCCTGACAAACAACAACGCCCTGCAAACCAGTGTGTACAACTCCAACAGTACCGGCGTCCTTGCCTTTGGCCCCGCCGCGACCGACCCGCTGCTCGGAGGCTTGACTGGTTCGGGGGCGTTTGCACCCGGGGCGGGCGTGAACAGCCTTACGTTGAACCTGCCTTCGGGCGTGAGTCAGACTTATTCGGGAACCCTCTCTGGAACGCTGGCGCTGGTGAAGGCTGGCGCGGGCATGCAGATTTTGACGGGTACAAGCACCTACAGCGGACACACCACCGTTTCCGGAGGGTTTTTGAAGCTGGCCGGGGCGGCCAGTATCGCCAACAGCTCTGGCTTGACCATCGGTTCGGGAGCGCGTTTTGCGTTTGAGCCAAGCGCGGTCTCGCTTGCAGCAGGTACGTTGAACGTCGCCTCCCTGTCGGTGGGAGCGGGCAGCAGCCTTGGGTTGAAGTGGGGGAAGAGCATAGCCGTTGGCACTACCCCGAGCGTTGCGGGCGTCCTCCGTCTCAACATGACCGGGGCGTACAGCAGTGGCGTAAGCTATACCGTGTTGACCGCGCCGGGAGGTTTGAATGCCGGGTCATTCGCACTCAGCGGCGTCTCGGATTATGTCTACACGCTGACCCGGACAGCGACCTCGGTGGTGGTTGCGCCCACAAGCATCAGCGGCCTTTCCGCCGCGTATTGGCTTGGTGGAGTGGTTGTGGATGACCCGCTGACTTGGACTTCCAGTAACTTTACAGTCGACAGTAGTTTCAATTTCACGAGCGGTACTTCCAACTGGAAGACTGATCCGTTGGGAACCGTTGACACCAACCTGATTCCCGGTGCCTCGACAGAGGTGTACATTACCAACCTCGCTTCCGCCGGCTCCCTCTTGATGCGTGCGGATGCGGACATGGCGCTCAAAGGACTCACCGTCACGGCCAGCAACCCGGTCACTCTTTCGGATGTAGGCGGGAGCTTCCTGTTTCTGGGAAGCAGCGGCATTTCGCTGTCAGGTACAGCGGGTTCAGTGACGCTGGAGCCCGCCATCACACTCACCTCAAACCAAACGTGGACCAACGAAAGTTCCAATGAACTGCTGATCCGAGGCACGCTGGATTCGGGTACGGCTTCGTTCGGCCTGAACATTGGCGGTCTTGGAAACACAACATTGCAGGGCGTGGTTTCCGGCATCAGTGCCCTGACCATGTCTGGCACTGGGATGCTCACCCTTACCGGCGCAAACACATACTCGGGGCCCACCACGGTCGCCAGTGGGACGCTCCGGATTGGCTCGGGCGGGGTCGGAGGTTCCATCCGGGACACCGCTTCCATCACCAACAACAGCGCCCTCCTTTTCAATCAGACCGACACCTACGGCGGTTCGATGAACATGGTGATCGCCGGAAGCGGATCGGTTTCCTTGTGGGATGGCAGTCTAACGCTCTCTGCCGCAAATTCGTACACTGGAGGAACCAGCATTCGTGGAGGGCGCCTCAACCTCGCTGGGGGAACCAACCGGCTCTCCTCCAGCGGCAGCCTCACTCTTCTGGCAGGGGTCTTGGATTTGGGAGGATACTCGCAAACCACTTCTGGAAAAATCTTTCTGCTGGGGGGCACTTTGGAGAACGGCACGCTTACCGCGTTGGAGAACGACTTCATTGCTGAAGCCGGCGTTGTCTCCGGCGTGTTGGCGGGCACAGTCGCCCTCAGCAAAACGGGGGATGGGATTCTGACTTTCAAGGGGCAGAGCACATACACCGGCGGCACCACGGTACGGGCCGGGACGTTGCAGCTTTCCGGCGGGAACAATCTGCTTCCGGCAGGCGGTTCGCTTGCAATCCTCGGTGGGGTGTTGGATCTGGGCGGCCGCAGTCAGACCATTTCAGCGTCGGTTCTGTTTGAGGGTGGGACGGTACAGAACGGTATTCTTGAAGCTTCTGGGAGCGCTTTTGACGCGCAGGCAGGCAGTGTTTCAGCAGTTTTGGCGGGGAGCATGGCACTGGTGAAAACCACGATTGGCGAGTTCACGCTCGGCGGTGTGAACACTTACACGGGAGGAACGGAACTTGTCGCGGGTTCGCTTCTGCTGCGGGGCGGCGCGAATCGGCTGCCATCCAGTGGTTCCCTCCGAGTCGCTGGAGGCGTCATGGATTTGGGAGGATACAGCCACAGCACTTCGGGCCCTGTCAGTTTTCTGGGCGGCGTCGTGCAAAACGGGATTTTGACGGCGACGGGGACTGCATTCGTGGCCCAGGTTGGGACGGTGAGCGCAGAGCTCGCCGGCATTCAGGGATTGGTAAAGCGGGGTCCTGAAGCGTTCACATTGACGGCACTCAACACATACACCGGAGGGACCACGGTGAACGAAGGCTCTTTGTTGCTTACGGGCGGGAGTAACCGTCTTTCGGTGGGCGGAGCCATCACCGTGGCCGGCGGGGTGTTGGACCTTGGAGGCCACAGCCAGGCGACACTTGGAACAGTCACCTTCGCAGGCGGTGTGGTTCAAAATGGGACACTCACTGCAGGTGGAACGGCTTTCGTAGCGGAAGCGGGAACGGTGAGCGCTGTCCTTGCTGGCGCCGTGGAATTGAGGAAGACCGGCGCGGGCGTGCTTACTTTAAGCAACGTGAATATCTACTCCGGAGGCACGGTGGTGGAGGAAGGATCGCTTCTTTTGGCGGGTGGAGACGATCGCTTGTTTGTGTCCGGGGATTTGAAAACACAAGGGGGGGTGTTGGACTTGGGGGGAAACAGCCAGCGCAGCGCGGGGGTGATCACCTTAAGTGGAGGAACGGTTCAGGGCGGAACTCTTGTTGCAACCGGTTCGGCGTATGACGGGCGCTCGGGTAGCGTCACTGCGGTGCTCGGGGGAGCGCAGGGCCTGGTGAAAAGCGGCGCTGGGACGCTGACCCTGAGCGGGGTCAATATCTACACCGGCGTAACGACCGTTCTCGATGGGACTTTGCTGCTGAGTGGTGGCAGCAACCGCCTCTCCTCCGCGGGAGATATTACCACAAGCGGCGGGGTGCTGGACTTGGGCGGGAACGCCCAAAGCTTGGCGGGTGCCATCCGTTTGGATGGGGGGACGGTGCGCAACGGCACACTCACGGCGACTGGTTCGGCGTTTGACGGGCGCGCGGGAAGCATCACCGCGGTGCTGGGCGGAACGCAGGGTCTGGTCAAGAGCGGCCAGGGAACGCTGACGCTGGGCGAGGTAAACACCTACACCGGCGCAACCAACATTCTTGACGGGACGCTGGTGCTGAGCGGTGGCAGCAACCGCCTCTCCTCCGCAGGAGACATTACCGCAAGCGGCGGGGTGCTCGACCTGGGAGGCAATGCGCAGAGTACGTTGGGCACCATCCGTTTGGATGGGGGCACCGTGCTCAACGGCGCGCTCCTCGCGACCGGTTCCGCCTTTAACGGGTTGGCGGGGAGCGTTAGTGCGGTGCTGGCCGGGACGCAGGGACTGGTCAAAAGCGGTCCCGGGACGTTGCGCTTGGGCGGGCTGAACGAGTATGTGGGCGGGACCACGGTTCTTGATGGAACGCTGTTGCTGTTCGGCGGCAGCGACAGATTGTCTGTGGCGGGGGCGATCACGACAGTTGGAGGTGTCTTGGATTTGGGGGGCAACAGCCAGAGCACCTCGGGGGTGATCACCTTTGCCGGTGGAGCGGTGGAAAACGGCACGCTGATCTCAAATGTTTCTGCTTTTGCAGCACAGAGTGGGACCATCAACGCTTCGCTGGCCGGCTCCCAGGGCTTGCTCAAGAGCGGCTCCGGAGCGCTGACCCTGGGTGGTTTGAATCGTTACGCCGGGGCGACGACGCTGAACGAGGGCAGCCTTTTGCTTTCCGGCGGGGACGACCGGCTCCCAACGGGTGCGGCACTCTCCCTCCACGCGGGCGTGCTGGATTTGGGAGGGAGCCGGCAGCACACCGCGGGCACGATCACGATTCGCGGTGGAGTGGTCCAAAACGGTACTCTGGAGGCGACAGGCACACCTTTCTTAGCGGAAGCCGGGACCATCAACGCGGTGCTGGCTGGCGGTCAGGGGTTGCTCAAGAGCGGGACCGGAACGCTGACTCTGGGCGTGGCGAACAGCTATACCGGTGGCACCACACTGCTGGATGGCACGCTTCTGTTTGCCGGAGGTAACGATCTTCTTTCCACGAGCGGTGCCATCAGTCTGGTCGGAGGCGCGCTGGATCTTGGGGGTGGAACCCAAACCACAGCCGGATTGGTGACGGTGGCTCGCGGGGTGATTCGCAACGGATTTTTGTACGGCACAGGCGCAGGCCTGGTGCTTGAGAGCGGAACCGTCTCGGCTGTGATCAGCGGGAGCTACGGCGTCACAAAAACCACGGATGGAACAGTAATTTTAAGCGCGCAAAACACGTACAGCGGCGGCACTACCGTCGCTGCTGGAACGCTGTTGCTGGATGGCGGAGACAACCGGCTTTTCGCGGGCGCAGACCTGCGAGTGCAGGGGGGCGTACTGAATCTGGGCGGGAACAGCCAAAGCAGTTCGGGTGTGATCCGCTTGGACGGTGGCACGGTGCAGAACGGCAGTTTGATTGCGATCGGTTCGGCGTTTGACGGACGTGTGGGAACGGTCACTGCGGTGCTCGGCGGAACGCAGGGACTGGTGAAGAGCGGCCCCGGGACGCTCAGTCTGAGCGGGGCGAACACTTACACGGGCGGGACCACGGTCCTTGAGGGAACGCTGCTGCTTGCCGGAGGGAACGACCGGTTGCTTGCCACCGGGGACCTGCAAATTCAGGGGGGGGTGTTGGACCTGGGAGGAAACAGCCAGACCACCTCCGGAATGATCAGATTGGACGGGGGCTTGGTGCGTGGAGGAACGCTCGTCGCGACCGGTGCTGACTTTGACGGTCGTGCGGGGAGCGTCAGTGCGGTGCTGGCCGGGCTGCAGGCGCTGGTGAAAAACGGGCCCGGAACGCTGACCTTGAGCGGGGCCAATGAGTACTCCGGAGGAACGACGGTTCTTGCTGGAACGTTGCTTTTGGCCGGCGGGGCCGACCGGTTGCTTGGGACTGGCGATTTGCGGATTCAGGGGGGCGTGTTGGACCTGGGGGGAAACAGCCAAACTACAGCCGGGGTCATCAGGCTCGACGGTGGCACCGTCCAAAACGGCAGCCTCTTCGCCACGGGCCTCCCATTCGACGCGCGTTCCGGCAGCGTCAGGGCGGTATTAGGTGGCACCCAGGCTCTTGTGAAGAGCGACCCCGGAACGTTGAGTTTGGACGTCTCGAGCACTTACACCGGAGGAACCACGGTGCTCGACGGCACCTTGTTGCTGGCGGGTGGCAACGACCGATTGTCTTTGGTAGGGGATATCACGGCGAGCGGCGGCGTGCTGGATCTGGGCGGTAACAGCCAGCAGACTCGGGGAGTGGTCCGGTTGGACGGGGGCACCGTCCGGGGTGGGAGTCTGATTGCCACCGGTACGGTGTTTAACGGTTTTGCAGGCAGCGTCAGTGCGGTCCTGGCGGGAACGCAGGGATTGGTTAAAAGCGGCGTCGGCGCGTTAAGCTTGAGCGGTGCGAACCGCTACAGCGGCGCAACCACAGTCCTCGACGGCACGCTGTTGCTGGAGGGCGGCAACGATCGGCTGTCTTTGGAGGGCGATATTACCTCGGCTGGAGGCGTGCTGGACCTGGGCGGCAACAGCCAAAGCACCTCGGGGAGAATCAGATTGGACGGAGGCGTCGTGCAGGGCGGGAGTTTGATCGCCGCTGGATCTGCCTTTGACGCGATCTCCGGGGACATCGCGGCGGTGCTCGGCGGAACGCAGGGTCTCGTCAAGAGCGGCACCGGGACGCTGACACTGCAGGGCGCAAACACCTACGCGGGGGGCACCACAGTGGTTGAGGGAACACTGTCGCTTGCTGGCGGCGACAACCGGTTGTTCCTGGGCGGAGCACTCACCATAGTGGGGGGCGAGTTGGACCTGAATGGAGGCAGTCAGAGCAACTCGGGGCAGATCACTTTTGCAGGGGGCTTGGTGAGGAACGGAACGCTGGTGTCTGTTGGCACCGCCTTCCTCGCGCAAAGCGGGACGGTCGAGGTGGTGCTTGCCGGGTCGCTTGGCCTGCTCAAGAGCGGGCCGGGCGTGCTGACGCTCGGGGGTCAGAGCATTTACTCGGGCGAAACCCGCGTGGAGGAAGGAATCCTGATCTTGGCGGGTGGAGAGGACCGTCTGCCGGTGGCAGGCGACCTGACCATCAACGGAGGTACTTTGGACCTGGGGAGCCAACGCCAAAACATTGCAGGAGCCGTTGTGTTTGCGGGGGGTGTCGTGGAAAATGGAGTGCTCACCGCCATGGAAAGTGCATTCGAGGGCCGGGCAGGCACCGTTTCGGCCGTGCTGTCAGGGACGCAAGGATTGGTGAAAAGCGGCACGGGCGTCCTGCTTTTGAGCGGCTCCAACACCTATTCTGGCGGCACGTTTGTGAATGCTGGTTCACTCGTTTTGGCGGGGGCCGGTGAAAGGCTTTGGAGTGCAGGCGCGATCACCTCCAACGGCGGCACCCTGGATTTGGGTGGCCACAGCCAGACCACCTCAGGGGAGGTCACATTCGCGGGCGGGGTGGTTCAAAACGGAACGCTGACGGCGACCGGAACCTGGTTTGACGCGCGAAGCGGGGTGGTGAGTGCGGTGCTTTCCGGCGCACTCGGTTTGAATAAGTCCACGTCAGGCGCTCTCACCCTCAGCGGACAAAACACGCTCGCAGCGGGAGTCTCTTTGTTCGCGGGCCAGTTGAACCTCAACGCTTCGGGTGACGCCTTTGGCTCCTCCTTGGGCACCGGCCTTTTCACAATCGCGGGCGGTTCGATCGCCAACACCTCAGGTGCGTTGGTGACCTTGAACACGAACAATCAGCAGGCGTGGAACGGTGATTTTGCGTTTGCCGCCGGCAGCGATTTACACCTCGGCACCGGTGTGGTCACCCTCGGTGGGAACGTCAAGGTGACGGTACTCGCCGGCACCCTCACTGTCGGCGGTGTGGTCGGCGGTGCGGGCTTCCAACTGACCAAACTCGGAGAGGGCACCCTCAGACTGGAGGGGTTCAGCACCTACGACGGAGGCACCAATGTGAACGCTGGAGAACTCCAGTTGGCGGCCGGCCAAGACACGCTTTCTTCCAGTGGTTCAATTACCATTTCGGGAGGTACGCTGAACCTGTCTGGCGGGAGCCAGACGACGTCAGGCGTGATCGCCTTTGTTGGAGGCGAAGTGAAAAACGGCACGTTGACCGCCAGCGCCTCACCCTTTGACGGGCGGAGCGGGGTGGTTAGCGCTGTATTGGCCGGCACCCAGGCCTTGGTCAAGAGTGGTGTCGGTGCGCTCACGCTCGGTGGAGATAATACGTTTTCGGGAGGAGTGCTGCTGCAGGACGGCCTGTTGAACCTTGCCTCCAAGGGGAATGGACTCGCGTCACCGTTGGGATTGGGACAGCTGACAATCACGGGCGGTTCGCTTGCCAACACCTCCGGTTCGCTTACGACGCTTGCGACGAACAACCTCCAGCAGTGGGACGGCGACTTCACTTTCAGCGGCGGCAGCGACCTCCATCTTGGCAGCGGCGCCGTGACTTTGGGAGGTGACCGCACTGTGACAGTACTCTCCCGCACTTTGACCGTTGGGGGAGCGATTGGAGGTGCGGGACTTGCGGTCACCAAGAAAGGCGAGGGGACGCTCGTGCTGACGGCCTCCAATTCCTATACGGGCGGCACCCGGGTGCTTGAGGGTTCTTTGGTGCTCTCCGGTGGAAGCGATCGTTTGTCTGCAGCGGGTGAGATCCACATACTCGGCGGGGTGTTGGATCTGGGTGGGGAGAGCCAGAGCACCTCGGGCGCGATCACCTTTGCGGGCGGCACCGTACAAGACGGCACTTTGGTTGCGACAGCCTCGTCCTTTGTGGGCATGGAAGGAACGGTCAGCGCCCAGCTTGCGGGAACACAGGGTTTGGTAAAGGGCGGTACCGGGGTGCTGCATCTCACCGGCGCGAACACCTTCCTCGGCCCCGTCCAGATCAATGCCGGCACGCTGGTAATTCACGGAGGTTCCGCCCTAGCCGATGCCGTTTCGCTGACGCTCGGCGCTGCAGGCAACCTGTCGCTCTTCGCCGATGAAACCATTGCCGCGTTTGCGGGGGACGGGGTGCTGTCACTCAACGGCTACAAGCTCACCACCGACACCGCGACTGACTCCGTGTTCAGCGGAACCGTTAAAGGAGACGGGATCCTTGAGAAGAGGGGTGCCGGCACCCTCACCCTGAACGGTGCTTCGCCGGATTTCACGGGTGTGCTGAGTATTGCTGGCGGAACAGTCGCGCTTGATTCGGGGCTGCCGCTCGGGCAGGGGCTTGTGGAGATTTCCGCTCCGGGGGCCTTGTCCCTCCTTTCCTCGGGTACGCTTGGCGCACTCTCCGGGGCCGGCAAGGTGTTGCTTGCCGGGGCAAACCTGACCCTTGGCGGTTCCCAAAACACGACCCTGACAGGAGCCATTTCTGGACAGGGTGGAATCATCAAAGACGGCACCGGAGAATTGGTCCTCGCCGGCACCAACAGCTTCATTGGCGGATTAACCCTCCGCGGCGGCGCGTTGCGGCTGGGAGGCAACGCCGCTCTCGGGGCGGGCACACTCTATCTTTACGGGGGAACTCTTTCCGCCAGTGACGCAGTTTCGGACCGGGTGATTCCAAATCCAGTGATCGCTGCCGGGGCGGCCTCGCTTGGAGACCTGACACACTCGGCCAACCTCAATCTTTCCGGCCCCGTACAGCTTGAGGGCACGGTGGTTTGGAACGTGGACAGCCCTGTGCTTTTCTCCGGAAGCATCACGGAATCGGTGGTGTCAGGTTTGAGCTTGCGCGGTTCGGGGATCCTGACGCTTGCCGGGGAAAACCAATATTCGGGAGGAACCACCGTCAACGCGGGGACTTTGCGGTTGGCTCCGGGTACGGGCCGGCTTTTGGCCAGCGGTTCGCTTGCACTCAACGGTGGCGTGTTTGATCTCGGCGGAAACACCCAGGAAGTGGCCGGCCAAATCGTCCTTGGTGGAGGCTCCCTGAGAAATGGCACGTTGCGGGCCACCGGCCTTTCGATCGCAGCGCAGAGCGGAAGTGTGAACGCAACGCTCACGGGAAGTGCGGGCCTCATCAAGACCACCGGCGCCGAGTTTAGCCTTTCCACTCCAGCATCTTTTACCGGTGGCACCACCGTACAGGAAGGCTCGCTAATCCTCCGCGCTGGCAACGATTCGCTGTCGGTGGCGGGTTCACTCACACTGGCAGGCGGGATTTTGGATTTGGGCGGTAACAGCCAGTCGACATCCGCCTCTATCAGTCTCCGAGGTGGAACGGTGCAGAACGGTATTCTCACGGCAACGGGCAGTGCTGTTGACGCGCGTGCCGGGGTGGTCAAAGCGGTGCTCTCGGGAACCCAGGGACTGGTCAAGTCCTCCTCGGAAACCGTCACTCTTACGGCGGAAAACACCTACAG
>JBIKSY010000390.1:0-2998 GCA_044348365.1 Chthoniobacteraceae bacterium | reverse complement strand
CCATTCCAAATGGCGGCGTCCTCTTGGGGCGCCCCTTCAGGGCTTAATGTTTTATAACGGAGCAAACCCACGGCGTTGCCATGGGCTGCGAGTGGCCTGCCCCTTCGGGGCAAAAAACTCCGGTTATAGTTGAGAGATGGTATCAGTAGAGCAGGAAGGGGGAGCGCT
Source organism: Chthoniobacteraceae bacterium (assembly GCA_044348365.1). Lineage (GTDB taxonomy): Bacteria > Verrucomicrobiota > Verrucomicrobiia > Chthoniobacterales > Chthoniobacteraceae > Chth-196. The sequence continues at coordinate 2,830 of JBIKSY010000390.1, read as the reverse complement.
CGGAACGGAACTTGTCCACACCGGGCTTCCAGTTTTGGGCGATGCGCTGGACGGGGGTACCGCGGCTGAGCAGGTCGCGGATATCTTTGCTGCCGTATACCTTGAAGAAGATGTCGAGCTTCTCGCCGGAGGACTTGGCAAAGAGGTCGGGCTTGGAACGGCGGTTGACCTCGTGGAGCAGGGCGAGCGCCAGGAAGGTCAGGTCCCCCTTGCCCCGCGGGTCGATGGAAAGTCGGCAGCCCCCGAAGCCGCCCCCCAGGTAGGGGCGCGCCTGCACGCCGTCGATGTTGAGGCCCTGCACGTAGCGGGTGAAGGAGTCGGGGTCGATGCCCTTGCCGGCGCAGATCTCAAAGGGGGCGGGCCCGTCGACGCCGGTTTCCAGCCCGGCCAGCGAGCCGACGATCCCGGTCGCAACGTAGTAGGCGGGCGAATCGTGGCGCGGGATGTTGGGCGAGGTCTTGATCCAGGGCAGACCGGTGTCCTTCCAGATCATGTTGCGCTGCCAGCCCTGCATCGGCACGACGTTCAGTTTGCAGCGGGCGGCCATCCACTGGCGCTCGTTGAGCATTTTGGCCAACTCCCCGCAGGTCATGCCGTGGACGTAGGGCACCGGAAGCTGCCCGACAAAGGAGATCCACTGCGGCTCCACCGGCGGTCCTTCCACGCGCACCCCGCCCAGCGGGTTGGGCCGGTCCAGTACCACAAACTGCAGCCCCGCCTCGCCCGCGGCCTCCATGCAGCGGGCCATCGTCGAGATGTAGGTGTAGGAGCGGACACCGATGTCCTGCATGTCGTACACGAGCACTTCCAGCCCCTTAAGCATGGCCGGCGTGGGCTTGCGAGTGGCGCCGTAAAGGGAGTGAACCGTCAGTCCGGTGAGGGGGTCCTTCTGGTTGTCGACCGATTTGCCGGCGAGTTTCTTGCCGTCGAGGCCGTGTTCCGGGGCGAAGAGCGAGACCAGTTTGACGCCCGGGGCCTTGGCGAGAATCTCCCGGGTGAGCCGACCGCGCGAATCCGCGCCGGTCTGGTTGGTGACGAGGCCCACGCGCTTGCCCTTGAGGGCCTCGAACTGGGTAGCCTGAAGCCGGTCGATCCCAAGCTGCATGGCGCGCAGGGGCAGCACGGTGAAAACAAACAGCAAAACAGCAACGAGGATTCGCATGGCAGAAGAGGTGTCACAAAACCCAGAAACCCTGCAAGAGCAAGGCAAAGCCGGCCGCCCCCCCCTTTTTGTACCCGCACCCCCTGGCGGCCGTTGCGTGGGGTTGCCAAACGGCAGGGTTCAGAGCGAAGGTGTATGCCCACTTATGATCCCGGATCCGAGCCGCAAGTACCGCGCCTACCCGCCCATCGCCCTGCCCGACCGCCAGTGGCCCGGGCGGACCCTCACGCACGCCCCCATCTGGTGCAGCGTCGACCTGCGCGACGGCAACCAGGCCCTTGCGGTGCCGATGAACGTGTCGCAGAAGCTGGAACTTTTCGACGCGCTGCTCAAGTGCGGCTTCAAGGAGATCGAAGTCGGGTTTCCCGCGGCCTCCAACACCGAGTTCGCCTTCATGCGGCGGCTCATCGAGGACAAGCGCATCCCCGAGGACGTGACCGTCCAGGTTCTGGTGCAGGCGCGCGAAGACCTGATCCAACGGACCGTCGAGTCGCTGGTAGGAGTCAAAAAGGCGATCATTCATCTGTATAACTCCACCTCGCCCGCGCAGCGCCGGGTGGTTTTCGGGCTCGAGAAGCCCCAGATCGTCGAGATGGCCCGGCGCGGCACGCGCTGGATCCGGGAGCGGCTGCCGCTGCTGGCCGGTTCGCAGATCCGCATGGAGTATTCGCCTGAGAGTTTCTCGGCCACGGAAGTGGAGTTTTCGCTGGAGGTGTGCGAGGCGGTGGTGGCCGAATGGCAGCCAAGCCCAGACAACCCGATCATCTTGAATTTGCCCGACACGGTGGAAGTGGCGATGCCCAATGTGTACGCCGACCAGATCGAGTGGTTTTGCAAAAACCTCAAGCACCGGGAGTCGGCGATCATCAGCCTGCACACCCACAACGACCGCGGCACCGGCACCGCCGCCACGGAACTGGCCCTGCTCGCGGGGGCGGACCGGGTGGAGGGGACGCTGTTCGGAAACGGCGAGCGCACCGGCAACCTCGACATCGTCACGGTCGCGCTCAACCTCTACATGCACGGGATCGCCCCGGGGCTGGACTTTTCCCACATCAACGCGCTGCGTGAAGTCTACGAACGCTGCACGGGGATGACCGTGCCACCGAGGCATCCGTACGCCGGGGAGCTGGTGTTCACGGCCTTCTCGGGCTCCCACCAGGATGCGATTCGGAAGGGGTTTGCGGAGCGCGAAAAAAACGGGGGCGAGGGAATCTGGGACGTGCCTTACCTGACGCTGGATCCGTCGGATTTGGGGCGGGAGTACCGGGAGGTGATTCGGGTCAACAGCCAGTCGGGCAAGGGCGGGGTGGCCTACCTGCTGGAAAGCCAGTTCGGGATCGAGCTGCCAAAGGATTTGCAGCGGGAGTTCGGGCCGCTGGCCAACGACCTGGTGGACGCGCTGGGACGCGAGGTGACGGCCGCCGAGCTCAAGACGATGTTCTGGCGCGAGTATGTGGAGCGGCAGATGCCTCTGGCACTGCACCATTTTCACGCCGACGGCGTCGAGGGCGTGTTCCGGTGCCGGGCAAGCCTACGTCGGGACGGCGCGGATCTGGCGGTGACCGGCGAGGGCAACGGGCCGATCGCGGCGTTTGTGAGCGCGCTGGCGGGGGCGGGGCTGCCTGCTTTTGAGGTGACCGACTACCGGCAGGCGGCGCTGGGCAG
>JBIKSY010000389.1:0-3003 GCA_044348365.1 Chthoniobacteraceae bacterium | reverse complement strand
CGAGATGGCCTCGACGAGTTCGCGGTCCGTGACGGGGCGGCGGAAGGAGTAGGCGCCCCGCCAGGAGTGGAGGGCGTCGGTTGCGCTTTCGAGGGTGAAGCCGGAGTGCCAGAGTTTGACAGCCCGGCTCATGATCGCGGTGTGGATCCCGGTATGGGGCGGTGGAGCCAGATAAACGGTGCTCTTCATAGGGCGTTGAATGCGCCCCTTGCACCCGCCGGAGAAACGATTAAGGTGTAGTCGCCTGCAAGCAACTGCCCTTGTGTCCCTCCGGGGGTGCAGGGGCTTTGCTTTTTAGCGCGCGGCTTGGTTTGGGTTTGCAGCGGCTGCGTGCGGCGCGGCTGCGTGGGTTGCGCCGGGGGTGTTGTTTTCCTCGGCGGTTGTTTGGGGGAGGTTGCGGTGGAGCAACTCCCGGATGCTGGCCACCTCGAAGAGGCGGCGCCCCCGCAACCGGCCGCGGGTGCGAAGCGACACGGAGCGGATCAGCCCCTCGTCGTGCAACCGGTAGAGGTGCGACCGGCTGATGCCGAAGAGGGCTCTGGCTTCCTTGTGCCCGCAGAACTCCGCACCGGCGTGAACCGTGGGGAGTGCTGCGAGGGTTGGGGTTTGGGTGGTGGGTTGCGGCTCGCTCTTGCGAGGAGCCCCGGTGTTGTGGTGACGGATATGTCTCATCCGCCCCAGTTGTTCCAGAATGCGTCTTATTTCCCCATGTGCTCAAAAGAAATTCTTTTGGCCACAGGTTCCCTTGGGATTCCAAGTATCTGCTTAGAACGGATTTCCTCGTATTCAAAAAGATGAGCAACGACTTCCTCGACCCGTTGCTTTGCCGCACTCCAATCGCGTTCGTTTTGGTAAAAAGCAAGGGAAGGCCTGCTTTTCCGGGTGAAGCTCATTGCCTTTTCAATGGAGTCGCAATGCCGCCACAATCGTAAAGCGGCCAGCGCTTTCAAATCCGTACGCCAACGGGATTCGTCCGTATCACGCCCCCGCCTATCTGGGTTGGGTAGGACACGGGGAGTACCGCGGTGGGCTTGCAGAAACTGGGCAAAGGAGGCCTTCAGCTCGGTGTCGGTCCGGCGCCAGTCTATGGAGAGCGCGACCACAGTACACTGCATATGAATGGGTTCGCGATGGATGGCTGACCCAGAAAGTTCTATCGTGCCGATGCCGGAGTCGTAAACCGCACCCTCCGGCCATTGGGTCCATTTGCCAAGACGCCACGAACCATTCACAACCTCCTCAAGGCAAAACTGTTCCAATGGCTGATCCTGCACTCGTCCGACAGTGGATATAACATTTAGAGGACCGTCTTCCTTGAGTACGCTAGGGACCCGCCTGCGATACTCCGGATCAACGCACTGATAGGGAGTCTCGGGCCAGACGGACTGGGGGTAATGTGCGTGGCCATCGACAAGCCAGGGTAATGCGGTTTCCTTGTTACTGACATCCGCATGGAGCCTCTGCGCGTTGAGGGGCCGGTCTTTTCGAAGAGCGTCGACCGCTAGGCGCACATTTTCGTCGGTGCGGTATATTTCGCGTTGAAACTCCCATCTCCAGCAGGCGAGGACGTCCTTTGACGCGAGCTGGGTGAAGTCTCATTCTTCCCGGCGCAGTTCCGGTTGGGCGGTGGAGGAGGAAAAGCAGTGCGCAGTAGCCGAGCCTGAGTCCTGCGTGGGGGCACCGACTGCGATGTTGGGAGGCGCCGAAGTGGCTTCCGGAGCGGTGCCAACGGATTGGGATGTGCCTGTGATGTTGGTGCGGTTGAGTGTCGCGTGCTCGGAGTTGGGTGAGGAGGTGTTTGGATGTTCCATATAGTCCAATCCAGAGATCGGATTTGCGCTGGTGCGCGCGCTCAGGAAATCGCGTACCTGAATTGGGCTCCACGGAGGTTGCGACTACGGGTTTTACGGATGCCTTGGGTTCCCCCCGAACCGATACCGCATTGGGAGCGCCGGCAAAGTAAGGCCAGCGAGGCAGGCTGCGTGGCCATTCCGTGGGAGTTGAACGCCTTCCTACCGGACCCCTGGGAGCGCAGAAACTGCGTTTCGGAGACGCTCGGTCTCGTGGTGGGTGTAGACCTTGTGGGAGGCGTCGGTGGAGTGGCCGGCGAGTTCCTTGCGCAGTTCGGCGGGGACGCCAGCGTTTGCGAGCGCGGAGACAAAGGAGTGCCGCAGGGAGTGGAAGGAAAGTGCGGAGGTCGTGCGCCCTTCTCCAGAGCCCGCCCGCAGAATCCGGCCCCGGATTTCCGCCCGCTCCATCAGGCGCTTGAACTGGCCGGACAAACCGCTCTTACCACCGGTGTACTTGCCTGTGAGCGCCGGGAAAACTGGAGCCTTGCCAATCCCGCGGTTTCTGGAACGCAACCAGTCCGCGAGCTCGGGATGCAGCGGGACGGCAACGGTTTTGCCGGTCTTTGCGGTGCGAACCTTGAGGAAGGCGTTGTCCAGGTCGACGGAATCCCAGGTCAAATTGGCGATGTCCTTGAGGCGCAATCCGGTGAAGAAGCCGGTGAGAACGGCGCCCTCCCAATCCGAACCTTGTGCGGCCTCCACAAGGCTGCGCACCTGGGCTTGTGTGAAAACGTCGCGTTCTCCTTTGTCCACATCCCTGAGGGAGCCCAGCGCGAGACAGGGGTTGCTTGGAATGTAGCCGAGGCGGCGCGCCTGTTCGAAGCCGGCGGAGAGCACCTTGATCGACCCATTGACGGTGGCGGGGGAGCGACCGCCAGTCTGTAGGGCATCCCTCCAAGCGCGGATATCTGCGGGGCCGATGGCAGCGATGGACAGGGTGGCTTTTGGGCCGATGGCGGCGAGGAAGCTTTCGGAGGTCTGGCGGTATTTAAGGGCGGTTTTGTGGGCGCTTTCGCCCGACTTGCCTCGGCACCATTCGTGGAAGAACTCCGCGACGGAGGCGAAGTGGAGGGGCTGGCCGGTGGCTTCTTCGAGGATTTCGCTCATGACCTTGCGGACCTGGGCCTCGACGAGGGTACCTTTGCGTGCGGCC
>JBIKSY010000138.1:0-10118 GCA_044348365.1 Chthoniobacteraceae bacterium | reverse complement strand
TGCACTGAGCTCCAGTGGGACCTTGACGGTTGACTCTTCTGCGCTCCCCGGGCCGGTACGCGAGCTTCTGGTTGAGTCCACCAATGCCTCCGGTCAGAGGAAGGCAGGTAAGGTGAGGCTTCGAGTGGTGGACCCCGAGCCTTTGTTTCTGGGAGTCGTTCTAGGGCAAAGCGCCTTGCAACAGGTGGATCTCAACCTGCTGGGCAACCTGCCCGATTTGGGGGGCGGCCTTAACTGGCGCGCTGCGACTGGCACCCCGTCGGTTTTGCCGGTTTGGTGCTCGGTGGATTTTTCTGGGAAGTGGAGCGTGCCCGCGGCCAAGGACTCCGACGCCGGCGTGAACGTGGCGTATCTGGATTGCGAGGTCCTGCCCTACGGCAGCACCGTGTCCGAAACCCGCACGGTGAAGCTGGCATGGTGTGTGGGACAGTACGCGCTACCGGCTGTCTTTGGGGACGCCTCCCGCCCGGCCGGTTTGTCGGTGGACTTGAGTGGGACGCTTCCCACCTCGTTTGGGTTGGTAGGTACGGTCAATTGGGAGCTCGCCTCCGGGCAGCACCGCTCCACGGTCGGCAGCTGGCAGATCAACAGCGGCACGCTCGCCTTGCACAACGGTTGGATGGACTCGGGCGTGCTGGTGGTGGCGGCGAAGGGAACGACTGCCTCGGGAGTGAGCAAAACGGTGTATGGGCTGCTGTCTCAGAAGGTGGTCTATCACGAGTTTGAAACCTCCAGAGCGTTCATCGGCGGGCAGTCCCCGGCGGGCGCCGTCGATTTGAATGCGGCAGCCGCCAGTCTTTTGCAGATTCCCGGTGCAACCCTGAGCTGGGCACTGAGCGCTGGGCAACCCGCCCTGCCTTCCTGGGTGAGTCTTTCCTCGAGCGGGACGGTTTCCGCGCAGCCTCCAGTGGACGTGACTCCTGGGATCTACACCGTGTTTGTGGATAGGTTCCTCGCTGTGTCGGTCGGCTCCAAGCAGCCCCGCCAGTACAAGGTTTTTCAGGAGGGCCGTCTGGACCTGCTTGCAGGGTGGCAGGGCTCGGTGCTGCTGAGTGGCGTTTCGTCGGTCCAAGGCGGTTCGGTCGCGAGCGTGGCTTCGGCCAGCGGAGTGCTCGCGGGGATGCGCTGGGTGAGCAAGGCATTTCCAGCGGAGACCAGTGTGGTGGCCGTTTCCACAAGCAGCAGGGGGACCTTCGTGACCTTGAGTCAGGCGGCTGTAGCAACTTCGACGGATTTCGCCCTAGCCGCCCCGGCGGCGGTGGCGTATCCGCCGACGGTGGGAGCAGGGCAGACCGCCAGTGCGCAGGTCGGCAAGGCATTCACCTATCAAATTCTGGCGGACCAGTCTCCGAGTGCCTACGGCGCGGGCGCGCTGCCCGGGGGCCTTGTTTTGGACTCGACCAGCGGCGTCATCAGCGGCACGCCGACGGTGTCCGGCAGCTACCAGGTCGCGTTGAGTGCGACCAATGCGGTAGGGCAGGGGACCGGGATCCTGAGTTTGTTTGTGCAGGTGGAGGCACCGGTACTGGGTGCCACTCTGTCGGCCACGGCCCAGGTGGGCAGTGCGTTCTCCTACCAGATCAAGGCGACCGGGACGGTGACCTCCTACAGTGCCGAGGGACTGCCGGCGGGACTGAGCTTAAACACCCAGACCGGTTACATCACCGGCACGCCGGTGGTTGCGGGAACGGCTTCCATCCTCCTTGGGGCAACCAATGGAGGAGGGACGGGTAACGCGACGCTGGTGCTAAACACCCAGATCGCCGCGCCGCTGATTACCGGAAGCCTGAGCGTGACCACTGGAGTGGGGACTCCGTTTGAGTACCAAATCGTTGCTAGCGGGAAACCCACCAGTTACCAGGCAAGTCCCCTGCCGCAAGGCTTCAACTTCAATTCCGTGACGGGCCTTCTCTCTGGAACGCCTTCCAGCGTGGGTGTCTTGCGGCTCACCATTGGCGCCACAAACGACGGAGGAACTTCAACCGCCCCGCTCTCAATCACGGTAGGAAGCCCGGCTCCCTCCTTCGCGTCAGACTTGAGCGTTACTTTGGCGTTCGGCCTGCCTTTCACCTACCAGTTGGTGGCCGAAGGTTCTCCGACGAGTTACATCGCATCGGGATTGCCGATCGGAGTGACCCTGAACGAAAAGACGGGCTTGATCTCTTCAGGCACTCAGGCGGTGAATTTCCTTGGCGGCGTCAAGGTGCTTGTTGGTGCGAGTAACGCCACGGGCTCCGGTTCCGGCACGCTCACGCTGATTGGAAAAAAGCCCGTGCCTGTGGTCTCGAGCACACTGTCGGCCACCGCCATTTCGGGAGTACCGTTTTCCTACCAGATCAAGGCGAGCAACGCGCCGACGGCTTTCAGTGCAGTGGGCCTGCCCGAGGGGCTGTCGCTGGACAGCCTGTCCGGTTTGATCGCGGGTGTGCCAAGCCTCACCGGCCAGACAGGCTTGGTCCCGGTGAGCATTGGCGCTCTAAACGACGGCGGTCCGGGCTCGGCGGTCCTTGCTCTGACCGTGTTGCCGCCGCTTCCCGCCATCACCAGTTCCTTGAAGGAGACCGCGACCGCGGGGAAGGCTTACAGTTACACCATTTCGGCCTCCGGCGCTCCGACTGAATACGTGGTTTCAGGGTTGGTTCCCGGACTGTCCTTTAACGGCGCCACCGCAACATTCTCTGGTGTCGTCAGCGGCACGGCGGCAAGCACCGAGCCGTATCAGGTGCTGTTGAAGGCAACCAATGCCAGCGGTAGTGCGCAGGCCACTCTGTTTCTCACCGTCGCTCCCGCAACTGTTACCCGGAGTCCTTTCACCGAAGTTCTGGCGTTGACCGCCGGGGATCCGGTCAAGACGCTCAACTTGGACGGATATTTGGGCGGCTCTCAGGAGGCAAATGCCAAGCGCACCTGGAGTTTTTCCGCGGGCGAGGAAGCGGTTCCGTCTTGGATCCAGCTGAGCTCGGCAGGGGTGCTGAGTGTTCTGGCTCCCCTCAATCAGGAGACCACGACCAGGGTGGTCAGTGTCACCGGGGTAGAGACAGGCGCCAATGCGGTGACTTCGGTCACTGGAACCGTGACTTTGAATGTGACCGCGGCACAACCCCCGGCAGCGGATCTGCCGGTGGTGCAGTCTCCTTCAGGCAAGGTCGAGCTGAATCAAAAGGTGATCCTGACGGTGTCAGGTTCGCTCGGCGCTGAGGTGACTTACCAGTGGCGCAAAGACGGGGTACGAGTTCTTGGAGGCACCGCCTCGTCTTTGGAGGTGACCGTAGACAGCCCAAGCAAGCTCGGCTCCTACGATGTCGTGCTCACCAATAAGGTCGGTTTCTCTTACTCGCAGCCATTCGTGGTGGAGCCCAATGGTGCGCCGATCAAGGTGAGCTCCAGCCTGCTGCCGCTCACCTTGGTTCAGGGCCAGGCCGCCTACAACTGGGCGGATTTTAGTGTGGTGAATGCATTGGACCCGACGCTTCCCGTGGCCGTCCAATACCGTTGGGAACTGGCCGGAGGCACGCTCTCACAGACCGGCGCGAGCTTCGGATTTTCGGGTGTTTTGGCTGCCGGCTCTTACAAGGTGACGGCCATCTCCGGATTCAACCAAGTGAGCAGTGAGGCGCTGGTGCGCGTGTTTGAACCGGTCAGCATTGCCAAGGGTTTAACCTCCCCCGGCACCGTCCTCCCGGCCAAGCCTTTCGATCTGTCCATCGAGGCCGCCGGTGGCGATCCGGCGGTTTCCGGCGGTTCGCTGCGCTACCAGTGGTTCCGCAACGGAGTGGCCATCCAAGGGGAAACAAAGCGGACTTTTACGGTGTCAGGATTAGCACCTGCGGACGACAACAAGGTCGATTTTTCAGTCCGTGCCTTTGTGCGGGATGAATCCGGCAAGGAGCTGAGCCGCGCTTTGAGTACCATTGGAAAAATCAGGGTGCGCCAGCCCCTGTCAGCCGTCGTTGTCACCAGTTCTGGGAACGAGGGGAATGCTGTTCCGGCTTTGAGCGTCCAAAAGGACGAGCTCGTGAGTCTTTCGGCAGTGGTGAGCGTGGGTTCACTCAGCTCCGTCAGCTCGGCCGGCGATGCGGAGACCTATCTGACCGGCACCCCTTACACGCTCTCCTCCAACGGGAGCAAAGCCTACATTCTTTCCAAGGATCTGGGCCCGACCTGGACTTTCGAGGCGGAATACAAAATGTCCTCGAGCAACGGCCTCAACTCGCTGTTTTCCTACGGGCAGCTCGATGACGGCATTCTGGTGCGCACTCTCCGGGGGGATGCCCTCTATGTGAAGGGACAGAGCTTTGGAACCGTCGACGTTCTGGGGGGAACGTCCACCAACGGACAGTTTGTCGCGGTGAAGATTGAGTGCGCCAACGGACAGCTCAAGCTCTACGGCGCCGGAGTGCTCCTGAAGACTCTCCCCTTCTCGGGCATCCTGAACCCAATCGATAAGACCATCCGCATTGGTTCCGCGCACCACAGCAACGGCGAGGGTTTTGACGGGCAGGTACGCAACATCCGAATCAGCGCGGGGGTTGCTGCACCCACCTTGACGGGAAGTGGTTCGTCCGTGGCGTCCACCGCGGATTTGTCAGACGTCACCTACCAGTGGCGCAAAGACGGCGTTGAGATCGGTGGGGCAACCGACTTTAACCTGAATTTCAACGCAGGGGAGTTGAGTGCCGGCTCCTACGACGTGGTGGCTACCAACGCAGTCAATTCGGTTACCAGCCCCGGGCTGGCCTTGGAGGTGATCCTTCCGGCATCTATAGCCACCCAGCCCCTTTCCAGGACCGTCAGCCGCCTCTCCAATGTCAAGTTTTCGGTGGAGGCAAAGGGAGCCGCGCCCTTGGTTTATCTCTGGAGCAAGGATGGTGTGCCACTCACCAATGGTTCCCTCGTGGCGGGTGCTACGACAGACACGCTGCTTGTCAGCTCGGTGGACCTTGAGCAAGCAGGCGAATACACCGTACAAGTTTCCAACGGCCTCGGTTCCACGGTCTCCGCCGCCGCGCTCCTCGCGGTAACCAACTCCGTCCAAATCACCACGCAACCCGCCGGCCTCACGCGGGTCGTTGGCGATAAGGCGGTATTCTCTGTGGTCGCCTCCGGCAACGGCCTCCGCTACCAGTGGCGCCGTGGCGGCAAAAACATCGTGGGGGCCACGCTTCCGAGCCTCACTCTGACCGGAGTGAGCGCGGCCGATGCGGCAGAGTATGATGTGGCGGTGATCAGCGGTTCGGTGGAGGTTGCCAGCCAGGCGGCGCTTCTGGAGGTTCTGATTCCGGTGAGTATCGCTTCCGAGCCTGTCGGTTCGCTGAGTCTGCTGCCGAATGCAGCCGGTCGGGCCTCTTACACCTTCACTGTGGGGGTGGCAGGCAGTGGAAGCTTTTCCTACCAATGGTACAGGAACGGTGTGGCAGTGCAGGGTGGTACCCAGGCGGCTTTGGAGGCCGTCCTGAGCGAAACAGAGCCCAACAATGCGCAGGCCAGTTACCACGTTGTCGTCAGCAATGCCGCCAGGATTGGAGCGGAACTCCGGATCCTCGGCTCGGCGACCAGTAAAACAGCCACCGTGGCGTTTCTCCCGGCGGTGGAAATCCCTATCGCCTTACAACCCAAGTCTATCACGGTGGACGCGGGTGCACAGGCGAGACTCTCGGTTGGCAACAACGGCGGGGGCACCATTTCCTACAAGTGGGAGCGGCTCCTCGCGGGCCGCTGGAACGAGGTTTTGGGTGCTTCCTCTTCCAGCCTGTTGTTGACGGACCTGTTGCCCAGCGACACCTCTGCTTACCGGGTCAAGGTAAGCAACGCGCGCAACAGTGTCACCAGTGCCGAGGCGCTGCTCACCGTTCGCGAGGCGGAGGTGATCACCTCCCAGCCCAGTTTTGCCGCTGCCAATCCAGGGGACACCGCCGTGTGTGAAGTCGTGGCGGGCAAGGCAAAGAATCCAGCCTACCAGTGGTACAAAAACAATGTAGCGATCGCAGGCGCCCAAAGCGGAATCTTGAAGCTGTCTTCAGTCAGTGCAGCGGATGCCGGTGTCTACCACGTGGTGGTCCTGCACGCCTTTGGGTCTTCCGTCAGCCAGGCAACGCGCCTGATCATCAGGGAACCGGTGACCATCACCGCTCAACCGGTGGCGCCTCCCTTGGTAAAAGGAGGCAGCGCCACGCTGGTGGTGAAGGCCGCTGGCACTCCAGAGCTGAAGTATATTTGGCGCAAGGGCGGTCTTCCGATTTCGGGGGCTGCAAACTCCGATAGCTACACAATCGCCAACGCCAGCGACGCGGATTCGGGGATCTACGACGTGCTCATCAGCAACGAGGTGGGCAGTGTGGCCAGCAGCGCCGTCAACATCGACGTCCTGACCGGGGTGGTCATCACCGCCTCGCCCGAAAGCCAGACGGCGGAACCGGGGGCCGGGCTGCGTCTGCGCGTGGTCGCGACCGGTTCTCCCAAGACCGGGACCAACGCCCTGGTCTACCAGTGGCGCAAGTACAACGCATCCGGAGTGCCTGTGCCGCTTCTGGACCGTGAGGGCTTCCTCACCGGGGCCACCAGCGACGCATTGCTGATCGCCTCAGCGGATCCCGGTTCGCTCACCACGGACGGTTCCGGCGGGAAGTACGACGTGGTCGTCTCCAATGACGTTAATTCTGCAACAAGCTTGCCGGCAGAACTGACAGTCAATTCGCCTCCCTTGATTCTGAAGCAACCGGTTTCGCAGGTGGTCAACCCCAACGATGCGGTGCGCTTCACGGTGGAAGTAAAGGGAACTGCGCCCTTCACCTACACCTGGTATCAGAAACGTGCGGGGGAAAGCGACCCCCTCCCAGTGGGCACCGAACGTGAGCTCGTGATTTCAAAGGCCCAGTCCAGCGCGGATGCCGGCACCTATTGGGTGGTGGTCTCCAATAATGTGATGTGGAAGGGCGCCCTCCAGCCCGCCACCAGCCAGGAGGCGCAGCTCGGATTTGTGGAAGCACTCATCCTCCCAGACGAAGACGCCGTGGCTGTCGTCGGCTCGGAAAACATCAGAAGCAGTGTCCTGGCCAGTGTCCTGGCCAAGGAGATTTCCGCAAAAATTGGAAGCACCGTGGAAATCCCGTTCCAAGTGCAGATTCCAAGCCAGCAGGGGGTCAGTATCGTCTACCAGTGGCGCAAGGATGGAGTCCCGCTCGTGGACCTGCCCGGCGTCCGTTCCGGAGTCAGCACCACCAAGCTTACCCTCTTTTCCGTCACCAATCAGGACGCGGGTTCTTATGATGTGGTCATTAGTAAGGTCTCTGCGGGTGCGGAGAAGAGCCGGATTCTAAGCCGCACAAATTTGCTGACGCTCCAGCAACCGCCGGTGATCACGGGCCTGAGCGACACTCTCGGCCGCCCCGGCCAAAAGGTGACCTTCGCTCCGGTAGTGACCTCGAGCGGAACTGGTGTGCTGAGCTACCAGTGGTACCGCGGGACGGCTGTGATTCCGGGAGCGACAGGGAAAGCTTTGCAGGTGGATGCAGTCGCAGACTCCTATACGCTGGCGGCCACCGACGACAACGGGACAAGCCGTGCCACCGCGGTACTGAGTGTGGCGGAGGTTCTTTCGGTTGCGCCGCTGCCCGCCAGTCTGCGCGTGAATGCGCGGTCGCGGGTTGCGCTTGAGGCGAAGGTGACCGGGGCTCCCAGCGACGGTTCGATTCGCTACCAGTGGCGTCTGAACGGGACGGCGATCCGCGGCGCGGTGCGTGCCAAGTTTGAGTTGCCTTCAGCCACCCTTGTTCATTCCGGCAAATACGATGTGGTGGTTTCTTCCAACTATGAGCGGGTCGTGAGCGGCGCTTGTGTGCTGCAGGTCAATGAACTTTGGAAGATTGTCACCCAGCCGACCGCTTTGACGACGGTGAACCCGGGCGAGCCGATCCGTTTGACCGCCGTGCTCAACCGGACAGACGGCGCCACCTTCCAGTGGATCCGTGGCCTGGGACGCGCTGCCACGGTGCTGGCTGACCAAACCAGCCCAACCCTGCTGATTCCAGAAGCGCGCGGGGTGGATGCGAAGGTCTCCGACCCTAAAAAGCCCAGTGAAGGACCCAGCGCGGGAGTCTATATGCTGGTCGTTAACACGCCCTTGGGACGCATCACCAGCGCGCTCGCCAGGGTCAACGTCAACCTTCCTGTCACGATCCTGCAAAGCCCCTCTTCTCCGCCAAACCTCAAGCCTGGCGAGAGCCTGATCCTTCAAGTGAAGGCTTCCGGCACGGGCCCGCTGGCCTACCAGTGGTTGCGCAACGGGTTGCCCGTGGTGGGCGCAAACAGTTCCACGCTGACACTCGGGGCGGTATCCGCTGCGGACGCGGGCCAATACCAAGCAGGTGTCACCAACGTGGTCAGTGTCCAACCGGTGCTTTCCGAGGCGGCCACCGTCAGCGTCACCCTGCCGCCGGTGATTACCACACAGCCCGCGGACCAGAAGCTCAACCAGTGGGCGAAGAAAGATGCCGCCGGCATTGAGTTCCCGAAGACCCACGCTGAATCCGTGCGCCAGGGCTCCACCTTGGAGCTGACGGTGGAAGCTTCAGGGGATCCGGCGGCCAATGTGGTTTTAGAGTACCAGTGGCGCCGCAACGGGGTGCCGATCGCCGGCGAAACACGGGCAACCCTCACCCGCGACTTCTTAAGCGCAGCCGACACCGGTCTCTACGACGTGGCGGTGACTGAGAAACTCGGGTCTGTCACGGTGGGATCTGTTGTGAGCCGCCAAGCCTCGGTGCTCGTGCACGAGCTTCCGGTGTTCGTTGTGCCGCCGGTTCCTCAGTCCGTCGCGCTTGGGGGCACTGTCTCCTTCCGTGCCGTTGCTGCCGGGACGCCTCCCTTGCGTTATGCTTGGACGAAGGGCGTATCCACCGCTGTTCTGGGCTCTGCGGGCAGTCTCACGCTGACGGGTGTTGGTACCTCCAATTTCGGTGAATACACCCTCACCATTACGGGGCCCACGGGGAAAACCGCAGAAGCCACGGTAGAGCTCACGCAAGGCACGGCTTCAGTCGGGGCTGCCTTCAGCGTGCAGCCTTCCCCTGTGGTGGGGATTGAGAAGAAACCGGTCCATCTGGTTGCGTCGGCTGGGGACGGTTACAAAATCGAGCGCTGGGAGCGGATTGTAACCTCCGGAACCTCCCTGAGTGTTGAACGTATTGTGGGGGTGCAGTCCAATGGCTCCCTTTCCCTCTCAACCCCCGGCACCTCAGATTCCGGCGCCTACCGCGCCGTGTCCGTACGCCAGACCGAACCGAGGGAGGAAGTCCCCTCGGAATGGGTCAGTCTCTACATCAATTTGGACGACCCGCTCTATGCCCCCGGCTTCCGTCTTGACTCTGGCAGCGTGACCGCGCTCAAGAACTCCCAGGTATTCTTCGCCGTGGAGGATGGCTCGGCCACGCTCAGGATGTTCCCCATCGGAGAAGGCTTGAGCTACGAGTGGCGCAAGGACGGGGCGCCCGGCGTCCTGGCCAACAGCAACAGAACCGCAATCACGCTCCGCAACCTCAAGAAGGAGGATTCCGGATTGTATTTTGGAACGGTGCTCGTCCCGAATGGCTCAGGCGCACTGGAGCGTCGGGAATCGATCGGCTTCGAACTTATCGTGCAACCGCTCCCGGTCATTGGGAAGCAACCGGTCAGCCAGTTCCTGTTGCCCGGTCAAACGGCCATCTTCAGCATCCAAACCGACGTCACTCCGGACTCCCGCTTCCAGTGGTTTTTCCGGCGCGCGGCAACCACCGAATGGGTCCCCGTGCCCGGAGCCACAGTCGGCGCCGGGACGCTGAGCACCTGTTATGTGAAGGACATTCGGGAAGTGGATGAGGGCTCCTACCGGGTGGAGGTCACCAACGGCGCCGGAACCGTTTCGAGCGCAAGTGCCGAGCTCACGGTGCGTAATCCCGTGCAGGTGACTCTCCAAAGCAGCCCCGCAAGGGATGTCGCCGGAGTGGTGGCGCTTGCTCCGGGAAACCCGCTGACGCTAACCGCTGACGTCGGAGCTGCCGTGGCTGCGGATGAGCTTGTCAGCGACGAGACCAATCCGCCTGTCTACGTTTTCAAGCGGCAGCAGAGAAACTCTAGGAGATACG
>JBIKSY010000388.1:0-3034 GCA_044348365.1 Chthoniobacteraceae bacterium | reverse complement strand
CGCCGGCCACGGGATAAACTACAGCAACATCCGGTTGATCCGGAAGGTGCCGCATCTTTCGGATTTGAACATCGGACATTCCATCGTGTCGCGCGCCGTTTTTGTGGGGCTGGAGGCGGCGGTGCGGGAGATGATCTTTATGATGTCCGCCATGGAGTAGGGCGATGGGGGAAGCGCGTCCAACGGGAGTAGTGGGACTGGGGCTGGACCTCGTGGAAGTGGAGCGGCTTGGGGCCGTGATCGGGCGGCAGGGGGAGCGTTTTTTGCGGCGTGTGTTTACGGAGGGGGAGCGGGAGTATTGTGCAGCCAAGAGCGAGCCTGACGTTTTTTACGCTGCCCGGTTTGCCGCGAAGGAGGCGGTGGCGAAGGCCTTTGGGACGGGGATCGGTGCGGCCATCGGATGGCTCGACATCGAGGTGGTGCGGGATGCGGCCGGCGCCCCCGGAGTTTGTCTGGTCGGGAAGGGCGCCGAGCTGGCTGCAAGTCGGGGTGTGAACCGGGTTTTTCTGAGCTTAACCCACACGGGGGGTATGGCGGCCGCCTCGGTGGTTTTGCAGGCGGGCTGAGGACGCAGATCCGGAGGGGAGGGGTGCAGGTTGGGTCATGATCGTCAAAGCGAGTCGCGGTGGCTGCGGCAACCGCGACTGGCTCGAGGGCAACGCCGACTGGGACAGTTGCTTGGGGGAACCATTCGTGCCTTAAGCAAGTTGCCGGCATCGTACCTCTCCGCGGGAGCCCGGATCCTTCCGGGCAACGCAGACCTCTCTATCCAAGACACGTGGAGCGGGTTGAAGCATTTTTCTCAGGGCTTGCTTCGTGCCGCACAAACTGGCGCATTCAGTGAGCCATGGCGTCGCACTCCTCCCTTAGCGGCCTTTTTGATTTGCAGGTGAACGGCTTTGCGGGAGTCGACTTCCAGTCGGCTCCTGCACTCGGGCCGCTGCGTTTTGCGTGTGAATCGCTGCGGGCCTGCGGCATGAGACGGATCCTTGCCACCTTCATTACGGATTCCTTCCAGGCGACGGTGTCTAAATTGGTCGCCTTTGAGGCACACCGTGCGGCGGATCCACTGATCCGGGAGACTATTGCGGGCTACCACCTCGAGGGGCCGTACATGAGTGCGGAGCCTGGCTATCGCGGGGCGCATCCGGCTTCCGAAATGCGGGATCCTGACTGGCGCGAGTTTCTGCGTTTTCAGGATGCCGCCAAGGGCGGGATCCGGCTGGTGACCATGGCTCCGGAGCGCGGAGGCAGTGCCGAGTTCATTGAGGCCGCGGTTGGGCAGGGGGTTCGCATTTCGCTCGGGCATACCAATGCGAGCGAGGCGCAGATTGACGAGGCGATTCGGGCGGGGGCCACCTTATGCACGCATCTCGGAAACGCCTGCCCGCAGGAGTTGCACCGGCATGACAATGTGATTCAGCGGTTGCTTGCAAGGGATGAGCTGATCGCCTGCCTGATTCCCGACGGGATTCATCTGCCTCCGGGCGTCCTCAAGAACCTGTTTCGAGCCAAGCCCGCCGGAAAGGTGATCTTCACGACCGACGCGATGTCTGCCGCCGGAGCCGGCCCGGGCCGCTACCGGCTCGGCGGGCTTGAGCTGGCGGTCGGCGCTGATGGGATTGTGCGCATGCCCGGCGCTGCAAACTTTGCGGGAAGCTCCCTTCGATTGGATGAGGGCGTCGCGCAGGCAGCGCGCTGGCTTGGGATTGGTCTGGCGGAGGCGAGCCGTTGTGCTTCGGAGATTCCCTCCGAAGCCCTCGGGTTTCCGATCGTCCCCGGCTGAGCAGCCAAATCGCCGTGCCCAAGCCCGTTGCCGGTGCCCAAAGCCGGAGGCGTTGCTGTGGGTGCTGGCGGATTTAAGCCAACAGCGGCCTGAGGGAGTCGAGAATCCTCGGCACGTTCGTGAATGGGTCGTCCTTCATTTCGTATTCGAGGGTGAACCAACCCTGATAGTTGGCGTCACGCAGGATTTGCAAAAGGCGCTTCACATCACTCGCCTCGTACTCCTTGGCGTCCTTCCGTTTGATCTCCATTTTGAGCTGCACGTTGACGGCGTAAGGTGCAATTTTGGCGAGGTCGGCGTACGGGTCTTCCGTGTGGAAGTTGCCACTGTCGAGGTTGATTCCTGCCCAGGGGCTCTGGGCTGCCCGGACCATTTTTACGAGGTTGTCAGGCTCGGCCACGATGCCCCCATGGTTTTCAAGCCCGAGGAACACCCCTTTTTCTCCCGCATACTCGAGACACTCCTGATATGCGGCCAGACAGTTTGCGACGGCATCCTCCTCGCTCAATTCCCTGGGCTTGGCTCCGGCAAACACGCGGATGTGCGGCGCACCCATCGTTGCCGCGTGGTCGATCCATTTTTTGGTGTAAGCGATCTGTTCCGTCAGCTTCTCTCCCTTGGGTAGCGCAAAATTGTTGCCCACCGCCGTACCGCTGAGGCACACACCGCGGAGATAAGCGCGGCGTTTGACTTCGTTGCAAAACTTCGCATCCGCATCGGGAGGAAAGAAGTAGCTCGTCACCTCGGCCCCCGGAACGTTGTGGTCACCACACCAGTCCACAAAGTCCAGAATGGTCCAGGGTTTTACACCGCCCCTTGGCTTCTGTTCCTTGTCCCGACTCCAGTGAAAATAATCACGGAAAGAGTAGGCTGCAACACCGAGCAGCATCCGGCTTTTACCCGGGCGCCGGATGGGCTCGATGGCACCGAGGGTCGAGACGCTGAGGGCGCCAATACTGGTAGATAGGAAGTGACGGCGTGAGATCATGGGACAAGGCGGAGGGTGGTTTTCGAGACTGGAGCGCCGCTTGCGCGCCCGTTCGCAACTGTCGGCAAGACGGTGTTGGAAAGCGAGTCAGCGGGAATTGTGGCGCCGATCACCTCTGTCGCCAGTCGGCGTGTTGAATCCTGACCTTGAAACGGCGCAGGAGGCCCTTGCCTCTTTCATCCGATGCAAAGCCCGGTTGATTTGAGGTTAAACCCACAGCGCATTAATAATTTGCGGAAGTTGCGCGTCGGGAAGCGCTG
>JBIKSY010000137.1:0-10192 GCA_044348365.1 Chthoniobacteraceae bacterium | reverse complement strand
GTGTCGCTCTGCTCGATACGCACCGGCTTGTCCAACCCGCCCGCCTCGGCCACCAGAAGCGCCGTCAGGAGCTTCTGCGTGCTTGCCACCGCCCGCTCCTGATCCGCGTTCACCGCGTGCAGGACCCTGCCGGAAGATGCATCCACCAGAATCGCGGAGGCCGCATGCACCCTGGGCAGGCCCCCCTCCCCTTCCTCCCGCTCCACTGCGACCGCCTTCACCGGTGCCTTGGGTGCCGCCTTGGAGGAGGATTTCACCGGAGCAGCCGGCGTCTCTTTTTGCGAGGAACGGGTTTGCCCGGAATCCGCCTTTTTCGGAGTGGAAGCGCCCTGGACCGAGGGAGCCACCGCAATGCAAACCAAGACCGCACACATCAGAGGCAGCCGGGAAAGCATGGATGCTAGCGGTTGAAGGACAGAACCGACGCCTGCGGAAAGACACTTTATGAAGGATTGGACGCTCATTTTAGAACCGATGGATGATTTTGGGAAAAAGGCTGCGTGTCACCGCTCCTAAGGGACATTAGCTATGGAGGTGATTCTAAATCAAAGAAAGCGGACCCGGCCGCAATTAATTAAAACTTTTCGCCCCCCCCATCCGAAGCAGCAGGTGTGTTGCCGGGCCGTCCCCCACTGCGACTCACTCTACTCAAGTTTGACCCTTTTCCCCTCTGACCCGATGCGCCCGACCTCCCCTCAGCCAGCATTTCCGCACCGCCACCTTGCCCTGCTCTGCCTTTATCTCGCGGGTTCACTCTCTGCAGAAGGAGCGGCTCCTGGGGCGCCCGCAGACTTCGCCCATCAGGTGGCCCCCACCCTCAAGGAACTCTGCGGCAACTGCCACCTGGGGGACAAAAAAAAGGGGGGGTTCTCCATGAACAACCAGACCCTCTTTCTGGCGGGCAGCGAGAACGGGGCGGTCTTTGACAAAAAAAGCCCTTCCGCCAGCACGTTGCTCAAAGTGCTCCTCAGCACGGACCCCGACACCGTCATGCCCCCGCCGGCAAAGGATCGCAAGCGGCCGACGCCCCAGCAACTCCAGTTGCTCCAGTCCTGGCTGGAGTCAGGTGCGGCTTGGGAAGAGGGCTTCTCCTTTGTCAAACCCGCTTACAACGCCCCCGTCAAACCGCGGTTGCCCACGCTGCCTTCCCCGGCGGACTCAACGGAAAACCCGTTGGACCGGCTCCTCAGGAACTACTACTCCAAAAACTCCTTACAGCCTCCGCCTTCGGCGGATGACGCCCAGTTTGCACGGCGGGTTTCCCTAGACCTAATCGGGCTTTTACCGGAACCCGACTCGCTGCGCGCCTTTGTGGCTGACACCAGTCCGGACAAGCGGAGTCGCCTCGTCGACACGTTGCTTGCCCGCAACACGGAATACACCGAGCACTGGCTGACATTTTGGAACGACCTTCTGCGCAATGATTACGGAGGCACCGGCTTCATCACTGGAGGCCGCAAACAGGTTTCCTCCTGGCTCTACGAAGCCCTCTACTCCAACCGTCCCTACGACGCCATGGTGCGCGAACTCGTCAACCCCTCGGCTGCCACAGACGGCTTTGCCTCGGGAATCACCTGGCGCGGAAGCGTGAGCGCCAGCCAGACGCGCGAGGTTCAGTACGCCCAGTCCATCTCCCAGTCCTTTCTGGGCCTCAACCTCAAGTGCGCCTCCTGCCACGACAGCTTCATCGACCACTGGAAGCTCACCGACGCGTACGGCCTCGCCGCCATCTACTCGGACAAGCCCATCGAAATTGCCCGGTGCGAAAAACTCACCGGCAAAATCGCGCAGCCCGCGTGGCCCTTTCCCGAAATCGGTCAAGTGGATCGAGCCGCCCCGCGGGAAGCCCGCTTGCAGAAGCTCGCCGAGCTGATGACCCACCGCGAAAACGGGTGGTTCGCCCGTACCATGGTCAACCGACTGTGGGCACAATTGATGGGCAGGGGGCTGGTGCATCCCGTCGACGCCATGGGGTCCGAACCCTGGAGTGAGGAACTCCTCGACTACCAAGGCTGGGCGTTTGCCGATGGCGGGTTCAACCTCAAAGCGGCGCTGCGCCTGATCGCCACCTCGAAAGCCTATCAGGCCGAGGTTGCCCAAAGGAACAAGGACGACGCGACCACCCCCTTTGTTTTCAAGGGCCCAAGGGCCAAGAGAATGACCGCGGAACAATACGTGGACGCCGTCTGGCAGATTACCCGGACGGCCCCAAAAAAGTGGGATGCCCCCGTTCGGAGGGGCGAACCCCGGGCCGACCTGCTGGAGGCAAAGCCGATGCAGGCTGTCTGGATTTCGCCGGTGCCACGGCAGGCGGACACCGCCCCCGCACCGGCAGGCACGCCAACCCCGGGTCCAATCTCGATCCTTCAAAAGACGTTCACCCTGAAGTCAAAACCGGGCGCTGCGGCCGGCGTTCTTGCTGCGAGCGGCGACGCGCGGCTCTATATCAACGGCGCCGAGGTGAAGGCGCCCCATCTGCAAAAACACAGCAAGGTTTCCGAGTTGCACATCGAGAACCTGCTAAAGGCCGGAGAAAACACCTTTGTGCTGGCGGGACGGGATCCCAAGGCCCTGTTCGCAGTCGAACTCTCCTATGGCGACGGCTCGCTCGAGAGCATTGTCTCGGACCCGACCTGGATGACAGCGGCTGGCTTCCAGGAAGAGTCGCTCAAAAAAGGGACCTTCCCGGCCGAATCCAAAGCGTTGCCCGGCGAGAGCCGGACCTCCGCCTTGCCGGCGCCGCCACCAAAGGACGCCGAGCTCCAGATTGAGCGACTGCGCGGCGACTACGTGTGGGCCGTCCAACCGCAGCCACCGGCCCGTGCCTCCCTCCTCAAGTCCGACCTGCTCATGCGCACCCTCGGCCGGCCGAACAGGGATCAGATCGTTACCAACCGTCCTCAGGATTTGAGCACTCTGGAAGCGCTGGACCTCTCCGCCGGCGCGCGGCTTTCCGAACTGCTGGCCGGCGCCGCCGCCAGGATCGCAAAGGAAGCCGCCTTCAGATCGCCAAACGAGCTGGTTGACTGGCTTTACACCGCCGCCCTCGGCCGCCAGCCTTCCAACGGAGAACGCGCTGCCTCCGTAGAGGCGCTCGGTCAAAAGCCCGCCGCCCCGCTGATCGAGGATCTGCTCTGGTCCGTCTTTGTCCTTCCTGAATTCCAACTCGTCCGCTAGCCGATGCTCTCGCCCCGACAGCCCAAATCTTCGCCCGCCCAATGAACCCGCTTCCCCTTGATCCCACGGACTCCCGTCGCGATTTTCTCAAGAAACTTTCCGCCGCATCCCTTGCCGCGTTTCTGGCCCCCGAACCGCGCGCCGGCGCGGCAGACCCTGTGGAGCACCCCGCCCCGACGGCGGATTCCTGCATTCTGCTGTGGATGGGCGGAGGCATGGCGGCGCCCGACAACTTTGATCCAAAACGCTACCTTCCCTATGAAAAGGGACGACCGATGGCCGACATCCTTTCGACCTTCCCGGCCATCAACACGGCCGTTCCCGGAATCCAAATCTGCGAGGGTCTCGAAAACATCGCGCAGGTGTTGGACCGTGGCACGCTGATCCGCTCGCACGTGCAGCCAGACCTGGGGAGTATCCTGCACTCCCGCCACCAGTACCACTGGCACACCGGGTACGTCCCGCCACAGACGGTCGCCTGCCCGCATATCGGCGCATGGATGGCCCGGGTTTTGGGGCCGCGCAACCCGGTGATGCCGGCGTTCATCAACGTTGGCCAGCGCATCGAGGGCGTCGGTGAGTCAGAGGAGATCAAAGCCTTCACCACGGCTGGTTTCTTTGGTGCGGAGTACGGGCCCATGAACCTGCCCCATCCGGAGGAGGCCGCGCGTTCGGTTCACCCGCCCGCGGGGATGGACGCGGGCCGTTTTGAAAACCGCTACAAACTCTACCGCAAACTCGTCGACCAGAGCCCCCACCGGGAGTTTTTAAGCGACTACCAGCGCGAATCGATGCTGCGCTCCTATGACAACGCGCACCGGTTGCTGAGCTCGAAGGAAAAGGACGCCTTCGACCTGTCTCTCGAGCCAAAGGAAAGTTTCGCCAAGTACGACACGGGCCGGTTTGGCAGGGGCTGCCTTCTGGCGAGACGGTTGGTGGAAAACGGCGCCCGCTTTGTGGAGGTGACCACCGAATACGTTCCGTTCCTGCACTGGGACACGCACGGCAGTGGGCACGACACGCTGGTAGGAATGCACAAACAAATCGACCTGCCCATCGCCACCCTGATTCGGGACCTGGAAGCGCGCGGCCTTTTGGAACGTACCCTGGTGGTCATTGCCACGGAGTTCAGCCGGGATGCGATGGTGGAGGGGACCGTCGGTTCGTCCGCCGGAGACCAGGCCGCGCACAAGGGCAGCACGATGGAGGACCCGAAGCATTACGGACTGCACCGCCACTTCACGGGAGGCTGTTCAGTGGCCATGTTTGGCGGCGGGGTCAAAAAGGGGTTTCTCTACGGGGCAACCGCACCGGAACGCCCCTGTCTGGCGGTCGATAAACCCATCTCGGTCAGGGACCTGCACGCGTCAATTTTTTCAGCCATGGGCATCAGTCCGAAAACCATGTTCGAAATCGAGAACCGTCCGTTTTACGCGACCGAAGACGGAAAGGGAGTGGCTGCGAAGGATCTGTTCGTGTGAGCATAACGTCCCGAGCCGTAGCGGTAGGCCGGGTGAAAGACAGGAAACCGTTTGCTGGGGCTCCCTCCCCTTTTTTCCAGCAACCCCGCTCATGGAAGCCGCTGAATATCGCCGGATGGCCACGGTCGAGGAGTCCCACTGGTGGTACCGTGCCACCAGGTCGCTTCTCCGATCTCTCCTGCTTTCAGAGCTTCGTAAATGCCGGGTTTCGGGTACCCTGCGTTTTCTTGATGCAGGGTGTGGGACCGGCGCGACGGGCGCATGGTTGGGCGAGTTTGGATCTGTCGTCGCACTCGACTGTGCCCCCGAGGCGCTGGAGATCTACGCAGAAAGACACCCAAAAGCACAACTCCTAGAGGGCGACATCTGCAAGATCAACCTCCCCTCCGACTGCATGGATGCGATCCTGTGCGTCACCGTTTTGTACCACAGCAGGGTGGCAGAGCCTGAAGAGGCGGTCCGCGAACTGTCGCGGGTGGTGCGGCCAGGCGGACTGGTCTGCCTGCTCGAGCCAGGGGTTCGCCGCCTGCGGCGCGGCCACGATCGGGAAACCCACGCGGCGCGTCGGTTCAGTCTAAGTGACCTTGAGAAACTGGCCCGTTCGGCCGGTCTTGAAATCGTCCGGTCAACGGGCGCCTACTCCTTTTTAATTCCGCCCGCATGGGTAAAAGCCAAACTTGAAGGGCAAAAGTCGTCCAGCGATCTGGACAGCAACTCCTCCGGACTCTTTGGCCTGCTTGGAATGTTGGCGTGGTGCGAAAGGCAACTGCTTCGTCTGGCGGCTCTCCCAGTCGGGCTGAGCGTGGTGGTGCTTGCCCGCAAAAAGCTTTGATCTGCCTCACCAGATCCGGAGAGGCCATCGCGGAGCTTTTCCGAACCAAAGTTCTCGCACCCACGCACCAGCGGCCACGTTGCGGCGCAATTAGCGGGTGGCAAGTCGGCGGAACAGTTGAACGCCCAATCCGAGGAAAACCAAAGTGGGCAGCCAGATCAACCATTCTGGGTGCCACTCTGGGCGGCGTTTAACCCAACCCACCATGATCATGAGCAAAAAATAGCTGAAGGCCACCACCAGGCTCAGCAGGAAGCCCACTGCGGTCTCCCGCCGCTGCGCTCCGACCGCAAGAGGAACAGCTACCAACCCAAATGCCAGACATGCCAGCGACAACGAGAAGCGCCGGTTGATCTCGACCCGGTATTCCAAACGTTCAGCTGGAGCAAGGGGAGACACGCCGTCAATGGAGGTCCCGGAGCTGAGGCGCCCCAACATGTCCGAAAGGGTCAGGCTGGTTAGACTCCTGTTTTTTTTGTAGCGTACGTAAAGCTCCTCCAACGAGATAGGCAGTGTGCTCTTGTTCAGTGTGATCCCCTGCCGGATCCGGCTGAAGTTTTGTGGGTCGCCACCGTCCCTCTGTTCGAATCTGGCATCAAATATGTCCAACAACAGCCTGTGGTTAGCGGGGTCTGTGTGGATTTGGCCGCGCCGGGCAAAGATCACTTTTTGAGGCTCGGAATCCCGCCCCACTTCAAAGACGAGAAGGTTGTGCAACTGCTGCCCGTCATTACGCTCGATGTAGATCTTGAGACCGGGAAACACGTCGATGACCCGGTCGGTGTCAAACATGGCGAGGGGCCGCTGCACGGCGAGGTCGTAGATGGCCTCCTTGAATTCAGCCTGCTTTCTGGGTGCGAAATCTAGGTTGATCCAGAGGCAAACCCCCACGCAAAAAAGCGCGAGCCCAAATGTGGTCAGGCAGACCCTTAGCATGCTCACCCCGCTTGAGCGGAGGGCGGTGAGTTCGTGCTCGGCCGACATCCGTCCGAAGACCAGCAGGACAGCCGTGAGAAACCCCCACGGCAGCGTGAAGGTCATCGAAAACGGCAGGATGTACGAGATGAAGGTCAGTAGGAACTCGTAGGGCGCGTTCCGGTTGACGATCAAGTCAAAGATCTGCTTGAAGAGGTTGCCCAGCACCAAAACCACGCTCAGCACGGCAACGGCCAGAAAGGTGGCCGTGCCCAACTGTCGCGCCATATAGCGATCGAGCACCTTCATGGCGCACAAGTCTGGGGCATG
Source organism: Chthoniobacteraceae bacterium (assembly GCA_044348365.1). GTDB lineage: Bacteria > Verrucomicrobiota > Verrucomicrobiia > Chthoniobacterales > Chthoniobacteraceae > Chth-196. Next base: position 3,457 of record JBIKSY010000137.1, on the reverse strand, counting down.
GCAGGCCGGCTATCGGGGAACTACAGGCTCCTCCTTGGGAAAGAGGGGGATCTCCATACCCTCCCGGGCGGCATCAACCCGCATGGCCCAGCCTTTTTCCGCCACGATCGCCCTCGCGTCGCGCACGAGTTGGTTGAGTTGTGCATCGGAGCGCAGGGGGTCGTGGTGGAACAGAATCAAGTGCTCAACACCCGACTCCCCTGCCAGTTCCACCGTGTCTTCGAACGCGGAGTGCCCCCAGCCCAGCTTGCTCGGATACTCCGCCCGGGTGTACTGGGCGTCGTGAATCAGCACGCGTGCGCCTTTCAACGTCGCGATGAATCTCTGGTGCATGTGGTCGGCGGTTTCTGCCGGCAGATGAATGGCCTGTCCCTCGAAATTAAGCTCGTTGTCGGATACGTACACCACGGCCCCCACACTGGTCTGGAGCTTGTATCCCGCACAAAGACCCGGATGGTTGGTAAAAAATCCCTCCACCTCCACTGGCCCGCAGTGAAAATGGTCCCCCGCCTCCTCCACCTCCGGGTGGGAGGGAAGATCCTTCATCGCCACCGGGAAGTAGGCGGAATCCATCTGCATTTCAAGCACATGGGCCAGGTCATGGCGCACTTCGGAATAAACCACCACGCGCAGATGGTTGGTCGGGATGTAGGCCGGGACAAAAAACGGCAGCCCCTGAATGTGATCCCAGTGAGTATGGCTGATGATCAAATGCAGATTCAGCGGCTTTCCCGCAGCGCGCCCCATCAGGCTAAGCCCCAAAGAACGTATCCCGCTTCCCGCATCCAGAATGATCGTTTCACCGTCGGCCTCCACCTCCACGCACGAGGTATTCCCCCCGTAGAACGACGTGGAGGGACCGGGCGTAGGAATGGAACCGCGTACCCCCCAAAACCGAATCACCACCGGGCTGGCCTGCTTCTCGACCGTGCGCATCTGGCCCTCCAGCGCGTCTGCAAAACGTTCCGCCTCGGTTAGGCCCGGGGCGATGACCACCGGAATTTCCAACTTTGGAGCGCCCTCGGCGAGCCAGCTTGAAAGTGCGCCGCGGGCAACGGAGGCCGCATCAATGATAAGCGCCTGAACCTGTGCGGGATCCGGGCGATCCCCCTCCACCAGCGTTTCAACAGAGGCCACCTGCCAGCCACGGGACAAAAGAGTCCCCTCCATGACAGTCCGCCAGTGCTTGTCCGCTGATACCAAAATTGCGTTCTTCATCCCAAATTCTTTACTTTTTGCAAAACAGAGACTTTCAACTAGGTGGAAAAGGCTCGGCAAGCAAACTAATGATTGTTCAGAGCAGACCCAGCGCCTTTTTTAACGGAAAGAAACCCTATTCCTCCAGCGCTTTCTCCTCCGGTCGCTGCCCCCCAAAAAACATGAAACATTCATTATTTTTATCTGTATCTGTTGCCAGCGCATTGGTCGCAAGCGCCCAGACTCCCACGGCAAAATCCCCCCCAAAGGGCCTGGAAATCCCGGCTTCTGACCGGGAATCCCTCCAGGCTGCGGCCTCCAAACTCCAAGCGGAATTGGCTGTTGTTGCATCTGGCAAGCTGACGCCTCAGCTCAGGGACCGCCTCCCCGATGTGGAGATCTTTCCCCTTGCCGTCCTGCGGGCGCTGGAGTTGGACGGGTTTTACGACCTCAAGCACGTCGCAGCGGCCCACGCCCTAATCCAAGAAGGAACCTCCCGCCTGAAGGCGCTCCGCGATGGGAAGACCCCTTGGACCGCGACGAAGGGTCCCGTGGTTCGGGGCTTTCGCTCCCGCATCGACGGCTCGGTGCAACCGTACGGGGTCGTTGTGCCCGCGGAGGAACCCGCCGGAGCCAGGCGACTGGATGTCTGGCTCCACGGGCGAAACGACAAGCTCACGGAACTGTCGTTTTTGAGTGAACGCAGCAGGAGCAAGGGGGAATTCACCCCGGCCGGCACCGTGGTCGTCCACCCCTACGGGCGGTTCTGCAACGGGTTCAAATTTGCCGGAGAAACAGATGTCCTCGAAGCGCTGGCGGACGCCCAGACACAGTACGGCACGAGCCCGCGCCACGTCGCGATCCGCGGCTTCTCGATGGGCGGGGCCGGGTGCTGGCACCTCGCCGGACACTACACCTCCCTCTGGGCAGTGGCCGCGCCGGGGGCCGGCTTCGCGGAAACCGCCAACTACGCGAAGGTCTTTGCGCCTGAAAAGCCGGTGCCACCGTGGTGGGAACAGGTGCTGTGGCGCCTGTACGACGTCCCCGGATACGCTGCCAATTTTGCCAACCGGCCGACCTTCGCATACTCCGGCGAGGTCGACCCCCAAAAACAGGCTGCCGACCTGATGGTGGCCGCGGCGGCGGCGGAAGGGGTGGCCATTCCCCATCTGATCGGCCCAAACACCGGCCACAAGTACCATCCCGAGACCAAGCTCGCGCTGGCGGCCAAGGTGGACGCTGCCGCCGATGCCGGCGCGCCGGAGGCCCCTGAGGAAGTCCGGCTGAGCACCTTCACCCTCCGCTACAACCGCATGGACTGGGTGGAGATCACCGGACTCAAACAGCACTGGGAACAAGCCGTTGTTCGGGCAAAACGCGCGAGCAAGGGAAGCCTGTCCCTCGAGACCAAGGGGGTTGATTCGCTTCATTTGACACCCCCGTCGGCGTGGGCGGGCAACGACGGCTGGAAAATCCTGTGCGACGGACAGTCCCTCGGACCGGTCCCCAAGAACACCCCTCTCCACCTTGAAAAACGCGGCACGCATTGGGCCGTTGCCCAAGGGGCGCCGGACGGTCTCAGAAAACGGCACGGCCTGCAGGGACCGGTGGACGACGCGTTTCAGGAGGCGTTTGTGTTTGTGCGCCCGACCGGAAAGGCTTTGCACCCTGGCGCCGACGCGTGGGCCCGAGCGGAAATGGAACGAGCAGTGGCCCAGTGGAAGAAAGTGTTCCGAGGGGATGTACGCGTGGTCACGGACGAGGCCCTCACGCCCGAGCTCATGGCCACCCACCACATCGTGCTCTGGGGAGACCCAGGGTCAAACAAGGTACTCGCCCGCCTGCTTGATTCCTCCTCGAAAAAGGCACACCCCCTCCCCCTGCGCTGGGATACCAAAGAGTTGCAGCTGGGGGGCTCGGTGTACCCGGCTGCCTCACACGCCCCTATCCTGATCTTCCCCAATCCACTCGCCCCTGCCCGATACGTGGTACTCAACAGCAGCTTCACCTTCCGCCAGGGCAGCGACACCACCAACGCCCTCCAGACACCGAAGCTTCCAGACTGGGCCGTGGTCGACCTTGGCACGCCGCCGGGACTACTCCTGCCCGGAGCCGTTCCCAACGCTGGCTTCTTCAACGAGGCCTGGCAGTTGCCCGAGTAGCACAGGCAAAGCCGGGGCGCCTCTGTCCCTAAAAAGCGATTCCATCACCCCAAAAACGCCCTCCTCTGGGCGCAGGCGGTTTGCTGTAGAAGTCCCTC
>JBIKSY010000450.1:0-3068 GCA_044348365.1 Chthoniobacteraceae bacterium | reverse complement strand
AGGTCCTTCACAATCAGCAGGTAAAGTTGTAAGAAGACTTCTTCGTGATCCATTTGCTACTGATTCAGTTAACTATGCAACTGGTACAGAGAATATTCTTTGGAAGCAATTGCGCAGACTTCAAGGAGAGTTTGCAGTGGATCATAGAGTTGGTGAGTTTACTCATCCAGTCGGATATCCATTGTTCCTCGAAGCTAAAGCAGAATATAACGGTGCAGACATCAATACAAACAATGATGATCCATTGGTATTAAATGAATCAGTATTCTTTGTTATCAATGACTCAACCGGTGACTATGTTCGTGTTAATATGACACAAATGACAGACGTCGCAACTACTGACAATGACGGTGTTTATCCTCGTGAATATCTCCGTGGTCGTGTAGATTTCGTAGCTGACTCAGCTGAAAGAACAGGTACAACATCAAGAGTTCGCCGCTTCTATGAAGGTTTGGCAAACTATGGTGGTACTAATTCACTTCTTCCTTTCATCGCTGATAATGCTGTTTCAGAAGATAGCGCAGCACTTGGAAGCAGAAGATGGGAAATGCAACTTGATGATGAAAGAACACATAACTATGGTAGTGAAAAAGTAACATATATCAACCGTGCTACATTGCCAACTTCCATTCCAAATGGTGCAGTGACATATTATGCGGGTGAAAATTACAACTCACTTCCAGTACGTCCTGGTGATCATATCCGTGTAGTTTCAAGATCAGTCCTCTGGAAAGAAGGTGTAAATGAAGCTATCAATAAAGGTATCTCATTCCGTATCAATGGTTCAGTTCCAGGTCCAGTTTGGACAGGTTCTGCAGTTAGCGTTGCTAATCCAAATGTTAATCCATTGTTCTTCACATCATTCAAAGACAAAGTTTTTGTTAATGAAGATGTAAGCTATAATCGTGCATCAACAGCAGGTCAAAAAATTGGTCGTGATACAATCTTTGTTATCACAGCTATTGACTCAAACAAAATGTATGATCCACGCTGGGCAATGAATCTTTCAAATGCAGATGGTAATGTTTTTACTCAACTTGAGTACACATGGATGCCATTGTTCCTTAACGGAAACGGTACATTTACTGCAGATACAGCAGCTACTAAGCTTACAGGTATCCGCCGTTGGTTGAAAGCAGATACAGTTTGGTCAAATGAAAGAACAACAACACATCCATACTATGGCGCTACAGGTCGTATCGCATTGTTCGGTAAGCCATCAAATCCATATGTAATTCCAGGTGGTGAGCATGTTGAAGTTACAGCACAAAACTGGGCTCCTAACTATAGAGGTACTGATGCAATCCGTGCTTTGAATTTAACAGATGCTCAGAAGAATACATTGATGGGCACATCAATCACAGATGCAGCTGAACTTGAATTGGCATTCACAAAGAATGTTGTATCTAAGTTCATCTATCTCTATCCTTCATATTACCACGCACAATCATACGATGCAGAAAATGCTCGTTATGCAAATCAAGATACAGTAGACTTTGGTAATGCAGCTAAGATTACTTACCGCTTCTCAATTCATGTAATTGATAGCCAACCGGTATTCCAAAACACATTACAAACTAGTGCAAACTGTGCAGCTGCAGGTGCAAATCAGAACTTCTTCGTTGCAAACGTTACAGATAAGCTTCGCTTCTTTGTAGATTTTGAAACAGATGATGAAAAAGAAGACCTTGATGCTGCTACAAATGAAGGATGGGACTTCCGTTATGGTCGTACATCATATTCATTTGAATCAAAAGCAATTCGTTCAGATGATCAAGTAACAGATGAGTTGTCACAAACAAGACCAACTTGGATGGGTGATACATATCTTCACAAGAATACTTCTGATACAGATGTAGACGCAAATGGTTATGACTTTACAACTTTTGGTCAGTTGAATGTTCGTATTCCAAGAGCACAAGCTCTTACAATGATGACACCAAAAGAAACAGTTGCAAGAGTAAATGGTGCATTGAACACAGATACAATGATAACAATCGTTGTAAATGATGGTCATAGCGGTGTTACTCACATGACAAAGCGAGTATTTATCAATGTTTCGCCTGAAATCAGAACAACAAGTCTTCCAATGGCTAAAGAAGATGTAGATTATAATCCTGCACTTCTCGACTTCTCAAAACGTATTGATTACTTCGATCCTAACTTTGGTCAAGAACAATCATTTGAATTGATTTATACAGATGAATCAAGAAATGATGTACCTAAGGATCCATGCTTTGCAGAAGCAGGAAACTGGGATCTTACAAATGTTAAGACAACACCAAAATGGTTGAAGATCAATCCTAAGAGCGGTCTTCTCTATGGTACTCCAGGTGTGAAAGATGCTCCACGCAAAGGTGCAAATGCTGAGAAAGTAACAGTTCTCATTACTGATGCAGGTGGATTGACAGATCTTAGAGTTATTGATCTTGAAGTTGAAGAGACAAATCATGATCCAAGAGCGATCATGTCTCCAGCTATCCGTTGTATTGCAAATGGTCAAGCTTATGAAGATACAATCACAGTAGGTGATATTGATCTTCTCCGCGAGATCCCAGCAGATGCTAAAGAATCAGTTACAATCAGTATTGATCCTCCAGTTGGTAATTTGACAATTGAACCTTCTGTTATTAATGGAACTGCAGCTGATACAGCTTCAGCAATGAATAACAAAGTTATCATCAAGTCAAATGGACCTTTGGACATTCCTTCAAGCTTGATCACAGATGGTAAAGTTACTATCCGTATCAAAGCAGATGATGGTGATGCACAAACATTCTATACCTTCAAGGTAAATGTATCTGATGTAACAGACTTCATTACAACTATCCGTGTACAGAATAATGCAGGTGCTTATCAAGACCTTCAATTCGGTACAGCACGCAATGCTACAACAGGTGAAAAAGAGCCGGATGCAGGTAAACTCGATGCAAACTATTGTGAATTCGAATTGCCTCCATTCCCACCAACAGATGTTTTCGATGCTCGTTGGACGATCATCAAGACAAACGGTATGCATCGCAATGTTTTCCCAACAGCGATCAAAGGCGATTCTTCACGCACAATGT
>JBIKSY010000387.1:0-3074 GCA_044348365.1 Chthoniobacteraceae bacterium | reverse complement strand
CCATACCGGGATCCACACCGCGATCATGAGACGGGCTGTCAAACTCTGGCACTCCGGCTTCACCCTCGAAAGCGCAACCGACGCCCTCCACTCCTGGCGGGGCGCCTACTCCTTCCGCCGCCCCGTCACGGACCGCGAACTCGTCGAGGCCATCTCGAAAGCCTATCGGCAGCCGCAGGCGTCATTTGGCGCTCCCAGGCTCCCGCGAAGTGCGACCGACAAACAGACCGCCTGGCCTCCACCCGATCCGCAAAAACGCGCACGCCTCGTGTCAGAAGGATTCTGCCTTTACGACCTGTGGGAGCTGAGCCCGTGGAAGCCCACGGATTCGGCGCAGTACACTCACTTCCTTCTGGAAAGACTGTTCCCGGGGGATCCGCTGCTCTGCATCGGACACACGATGTCACACTTTGACACGCGCCCCCTTTCGCAATGGTCCGAGCTTCAGCGCGCACAGTTCCTCGTGCCCTCGCCCATGCGGGCGCAGCGTGGGATGAAGCGCGACGGCTCGGGCGAATCCGCCCACACGCTCGACAACACCGGCCCCCGCCGGTTTCTGGTGGTCGACTTCGACGATCACCACGGGCTCAACACCCATGCTGCCGCGGCGTGGTTCCTCGCAGAAAAGCTACCCCTTGCGCTGGTGCTCCACTCGGGTGGCAAAGGCCTCCATGCGTGGTTTCTGGCCGAAGGCCGCTCGGAGAGCGAGTTGCGCGCCTTCTTTTCACTGGCGGTCGAGTGCGGGGGCGATCCCGTGCTCTGGGGGCGCTCCCAGTTTGTGCGGATGCCCGACGGGCGACGCGAGAACGGTGTGATCCAGCGCGCCTACTACTTCAACAGGGAGGTGCTCTCTTGAACTTCGAAGGAGAACTCAGAGAAGAGGCCTCGTTGTTGGAGCAGGAAGCGCCACCCCTCCTTGCAGGGGAGTTTCCATCTGACGCGTTCCCTCCTGTCCTCAGGATGTACGCACACACACTCTCGGAAACCTTTCGCATTCCCCCCGCCATGTTTCTCGTGACGATGCTTGGAGCGGTTTCCGCTGCTGCCGGTAAAGGCTGGCGTCTTGTGGAAGCCGCCCCGGGGATGAGCAATTACGCCAACCTCTACATCGTCATGGCGCTTGAGTCCGGCAGCTTCAAAAGCATCGCCGGGCGGATCATGAAGCCCATCGCTGAGGAGGAAAGCCGTCGACTCGTGGAGTGGGAACAGCGGCAGGCCCCCGTTCTCCGCGCGCACTTGGAGGCGGCGAAGGCGGACGTGAAAAAGTCGGCAAAGCGCCCGGCGGTCGCGTCCTTGGAGGCTGACGCGAGGCGAGAGGCAGAATGCGAACGCAAGCTCCTCAGGAATCCACGCCTGCTCTTGGGGTCGTGCACCACCGCTGCGCTGGCCCAGAGCCTGGCGCACATGGATCACGAAACGGGCGCGCTGTATTCCCCCGAAGGCGGCGACCTTCTCAGGGTGGCGTTGGGCCTGTTTCGGGACCGGGGAATGGACGCGGACCTTCTCCTGTCCGGCTACACCGGGGAATACTTCAGCCAAAACCGAGTCAGTTCAGGTAGCCCCCGACTAAACGAACCCGTGCTGTCGCTCCTCGCGATGGTGCAGCCGATCGTGTTGCGAGAGACACTGGCAAACGAGGAAGCGCGCCAACGCGGGCTTTTCTCACGGTTGCTGTGTGTGCCCTTGGAGCACCGGTTGTTTGAAGATGACGGCGTTTTACGCACCATCGACGTCGCAGCCGAGAATGACTGGGCTTCTCTGATCACGAGGACCTTGCGCTTCCGCTTCGAACACAGCGTCGCGCCAATCGAGGTTCGCTGCGCACCGGCAGCGCGAGAGGTGTTTCGCGAGGCTCACAACGCCGCTGTGGCATGGATCAACGGCTCGCACGCAGACCTGCGCCCCTGGCTTGTGCGCTACCGGGAACACTGTTGCCGGGTGGCGTTGAACCTGCAAATCGCGAGTGACCCCGCCTCCAGGGTGCTCACGCAGGAAGCTGCGGAGCAGGCTGTGCGCATCGTCCACTGGATTTTAGCGCAACTGGTGGAGGCGGTGCACTCACAGCGCACGGATACGCTCCGGGAACGCATCGGTGAGTTCACCTCGTTAGTGCCTGTGGAAGGCTTCATCACGCTGCGCGAGTGCAGGCGCAAAGGGTTCAGCGAGGCCGAGTCCCGGCAGATCTGTCTGCTGGAGCCGCGACTCCTTGAGCTGTACGAACACGCGCCTCCGAGTGGAGGCCCGCTTTCCGTGCGTATCAAGCGTGCGGGAAGTCTGGATGGGCCGGAGGAAGCTGGGGGCGCACGGTAGCGTTTGTCCGTTTGGCACGTTTGGCAGAGGGTGCGGCTGAAAAAACGATGCGATTTAAGCAGCACCCCCGTTGTCAAACGTGCCAAACGTGCCAAACGGAGCGGGGAGGCTCGCGGTTTGGTGCTGCGAGGGCGACTCTGCAGTGCTCTTAACCGTTTCACGGGCTATCGCGGAACGGACTTCCCTCCTGACACATACAGCGGCGCGCGTTTTGGGCCAGTCCTCGCCGTATGATCGGCGACCCGGGGCGGCGCCCTCAGTCCATGATCTGGAGGGTGTTCATGTACGACGAGCCTCAGATTGCGATCTTGGGGGCTTTAACGCGTGAAAGAGGGCTCCTTGCCGGGCGGTTGGCCGCAGGCTATGCTGCCGATATGACAGCTACACTTGCCATCGAGCTTCCAACCTGCCTGACCTTGCAGGGAAAGAGCCGTGCGGAGTTGGAACAGCGCAGCAAGTTTCTTCTGGCCTTGAAATACTTTGAGCTGGGCGAGATCACCTCTGGACAGGCTGCACAGATGGCTGGCATGGGGCGCGTGGCATTTCTGAATGAGGCCAGCAGAAGTGGCGTGGCGGTCATCGACATGGATGAGGAAGAAATGGAGCGGGAATTCGCCCATGTCTGAGTTTTTCCAGCGCCCTGTTGTCTGCAACACGAGCCCGGTCATCTCGCTGTGCAAAGCTGGGCTGGGGCATCTTTTGGCGAACCTGTTCCCCAAAGTCGTCACCAGCACTGCAGTCGCTGCGGAGCTTCAAGCCAAAGA
>JBIKSY010000386.1:0-3084 GCA_044348365.1 Chthoniobacteraceae bacterium | reverse complement strand
GGGGATAGACTTCTTCCCCATGCCGACCCGTAAGACCGTTTCCAAAGGGCCTCCCGTTGAAGTCCATCGACTACCGGCGGTACAGAAGTCTGTGAGCTCCCCATCCGGGTACTTGTCCGAGTCGTGGACAGACAGGCCAGATGCTTTGGAGATTCTGGCGAAATGCGCGGCACATATTAGGGCTGCGGAGGTCCCAAGTGGTGAGTGTTCCGATGCCCGATCCCCTGAATGGCTGGCACGTCAAGCTGCGGAAATCCTCAACGCCTGCGAGCTCCAGTTGAAAAAAGAATCCCTTTTAGCCGCTGATCGGATCGAGAAACAGAAACGGGATCTCGTCCGTTTCGCGCGTGGCCGTGGTCCCTTGACCTTCGCCGAGGGCATCAAGGAGCTCACGAGTCTCGGAGACGCAAGACCCGCGCGGGTTGAGAATTCCGTTAAGACCCTGATAGGAAAAGATTTCGATTCCAACCCAAGGCATCCGCGCGAATTGGTGGAAACACGCAGACTCTGGCTGGGTGATTCGCCGTCCATTCCGAGCCGCAGCTTCTTCATCGAGAAGGAAATGGAGTGGTACCGTGCGAAGGGATTCACCGAGGAGGACATGATGAACCTCGAACTCCTCCGCGGAAAAAGAGACCGTCCTTGACCCTTCTCGGTCGCGCTGGCCGGCTCCCCGAAACTGGACACATTGGAATGTTAGTCCGTTGGTGCTTTTTGGGGTTTAATTGTTTCTGGGGGATTTGCCAGCGTGGACTGGAGCGCAGGCCGGAGGCCGGAGCGGAAGTTCACGCCGCGCAGCGACTGCCGGGGCCACGTTTCCAAGGCTCCCGTGCGGTCTCTTGTAATTGTATTTGTAGCGCCAGTCTTCCAGCGACGGGTTCACTTCCTGCATTCGAAGGTAGAGTTCACGGTCCAGCAGTTCTGCTCGCAGTTGGGCGTGGAAGCTCTCCACATGCCCGTTCTCCCACGGAGCTCCTGGCTCGATGTAGCACGCACGGATCCCTGCATTCTTCACCCATTTCTGAACCGACCGTGCCACGAACTCGGGCCCGTTGTCGCTGCGGAGGTTCTCAGGGCAGCGCCCAGTACACATCATGACCTCCTCCAGTACATCAATCACCCTCCTCGCAGGAAAACTGCGCTCGGCCCTCAGCACCAGGCATTCTCTGGTGTACTCGTCGATCACCGACAGGATCCGCACGCTGCGCCCCTCCGCGGTTGCGTCGCTAATAAAGTCATAGCTCCACACCTCATTGGCTCGGCTCGCGCTCCGGCGCACCGCCTCGTTCCTCGACACACGCCGTCTCTTGCCTTTCTTCCTCGACGCCAGCAACCCACGCTCACGCCGTACCCGCCAAACCCGCTTCGGGTTGATCCTTTGCCCGTGTTCGTCCCGCAGGAGCGCCGTAACCTTCTTGTACCCTAGGCACGGCCACTCCCTCGACACCTCTTCCACAAGACCCTCCATCGAGAGACGCGTCGCTGACGCCTCCCGCCGATAATAAGCTGTAGAACGCGCCAGCCCCATCGTCCGACACGCTCGCCTCCGTCCGCACAGCCCCATGCTCACCACCATTTCCACTGCCATCCGCCTCTGCATGGGGCTTACCATTTTTTTGAGTTCACCTCCTTGAGGATCTGGATGTCCAGCGCCTGATCGGCCACAAGCCGCTTCAGTCGCGCGTTCTCCTCCTCAAGCTCCTTCAAGCGTCTGGCTTCGCTCACCTCCATCCCTCCGTACTTCTTCCTCCACCGATAGTACGTTTGCTCCGTGATCTGGTGCGGCCGACATGCGTCGCTGACCTTCAGCCCGCTCTTCTCCATCTCGGCAAGGATGCGGATGATTTGCTCTACACTGTGCTTCTTCTTCATTTGTGTTCTACGGGTTTACCGCAGAACTAACACTCTTAGCTGTCCAGTTTTTTGGGGCCCGACCAGCGCGCTTGTCTGAAAGCGCCAAAATGACTCTCCCTATGGCGCACTTTACTTTGCATTAAGCGACATTCTGGCGCTTCTTCGCCTCTGGCTTGTGGTGCTTTTGCCGAGCCCAGTGTGCTCCGCCCAAAAACGACGTCAGGACGCTGGGCTCATAAATATCTTCACAAAAGATATTTGCATTCCAAAGGCCAGCGAACGCTTTGCCGACACGGTTGTCGGCTTATTTTTTCTCCCGCCGCCACGCGCTGATTTTTGCGGCAGCGGCACACATCGGGGCGGCAATCCGTTCATTGCGACCGGCGAGACGAGCCTAGGTTGCGGCATTTTACTCTCAACCGCCGGCAAAAGGCTGCTTTCACTCCCAAATCTCCCAGGCAGGAACGCTGCTCTATAGGGGGCATGAGCGAACCAAAGGTCACCACGAACTCCAAATTCCAAAAATATATCAAGCCCGAGTGGATCCGCGTGCCGGATGCGGTGCAACTTTCCGGGCTTAGCCGGTCCAAAATTTACGAACTGATCGCCTCCGGAGCCATCAAGAGCTTCTCCCAACGGCAGCGCGGCGCTCAGAGAGGCGTCCGGCTTATCTCCTACGACAGCGTCATAGACTACCTCGAGTCGGCGTACAAGGCATCGTCGGCCTACCCTGCAACCGCTGCAGTCAAATGATCGCGAGTTTCGCGAGGGTGCTTCCTGCTGCCCAATTCCAAGACCCTGTGAGCAGTCGTCCTCCCTTTCTGCCGAGTGGCCGAACTCGAAGCCGGGCCGAGCCCTAGTCCCGGATCCTAAACAAAGCAAATGCACGAAACGTTAAATGACGCCCAGTATCCCTCGGGAGAGGATCAGCAGGATCTCCTCCCGTTCTCAAACGAAACCGGGCCCGAAACCGCAGAAACTGAACCCACCCCGATCGAAATAAATGCCCCAAGCTCAGAAAACACAGGGGAAACAAACGTCGAACTCCCAGATCACCGCGACTTGAGTGAAGGGCAGTCGCCTTTGATCGAAAACACCTTTGATCTCGCGCAGTTCTACAGGGCGCTATCAGGCTGCTCGACCTGCCCCTCTGCGGCGGCGCAAATTCTTTTCTGTAAAAGTGGCTGGTGATTTTTCTGAAGTTGGCAGGGTGTGTGGCTTTCGGTTTTT
>JBIKSY010000463.1:0-3085 GCA_044348365.1 Chthoniobacteraceae bacterium | reverse complement strand
TTTCGTCAGCATCTGCAGGCGCCAAAATTGTCATGTTTGGAACCGTCCTCAGAATGGCGATATCGTCGATGGCAAGGTGGGTTGGTCCGAGCGGAGCGTACACGAGGCCGCCGCCGCTGGCGATGAGGCGTACCCGGGTGCAATGTAAACCTAGATCAAGTACGATCTGTTCAAAACAGCGCCGAGATAGAAACGTGGCAATGGTGTTGATGTAAGGTATTTTTCCTTCCAGAGCTAGGGCCGCCGCCATCGTAACGATGTGAGCCTCGCTGACCCCCTCCATCAGAAACTGCTTAGGATGTTCCTGCTTGAGTTGTAAAAGGGTGTCGGGGCCGAGGTCAGAGCCGACGAATATAATCCTTGTGTCTTTTTCGGCCAGTTCGGCCACCACCTGAAGAGCTGTTTTACGCATGGTTCAATCTTCGAGTGCCGCCAGCAGTGCCTCTGTCTCGGCTTCTGTCACGCGGGACTTGTGGTGCCACGACAGGTTTTTTTCTGTGAAGGGGACACCTTTTCCCTTCACGGTGTGGCACACAATTGCGCTGGGCTGCCGTTCCATAAACGGGACGGCCTTCAGGCAATCCCGCAGTTGCTCTGTGTCATGGCCGTTGACCTCCCGTACCCCGAAGCCGAAGGCCGTCAGCTTGTCAACCAGGGGCTCCAGTCCTTGAACCTCAGAGAGGTTCCCATAGGTCTGCTGTTTGTTGTAGTCGATCAAAATCGTGAGGTTGGACAGCTGGTGCTGCGCGGCGCTTAGAGCGGCCTCCCATACGCTGCCTTCGCCGCACTCGCCGTCGCCGAGAACCACGAATACCCGACTGGGGCGGCTGTCCATTCTTGCCGCAAGTGCAAAACCCACACCAAAAGAAAGTCCGTGTCCCAAACTCCCCGTGGAAGCCTCCACTCCCGGCACCTTGCCGTATTCAGGGTGTCCCCCCAGGAATCCCTCCGCCGAACAAAAGCGCCAGAGTTCGCTTTTTGGAAAAAAACCCTTGTCCGCAAGGAGCACGTAGAGAGCCAGACAACCATGTCCCTTGCTGAGAATGAAGCGGTCCCGCTCGGGCCAGTGGGGGCGGGCAGAGTCAAACTTCAGAACGTCGTCGTACAAGACCCGCAGCATCTCGATAGCAGAAAAAGCCGCGCCCACGTGCCCTCTTCTGCCCGCTGCGAGCGTTTTTACAATGGTCTGGCGCAGCGCACGCGACCTAGCGTCCAACACGATGGCTTCTGGGGAACTATGGGAACCGTAGGTGAGCATTTTGAATGTAGTGGAGCATGGCACGGGCCTTCGCGAGTTGGGTAATCTTTTTTTGCTCCAACAAAGAAGCATCAGAGGAAGTGCTTCCAGAGAAGATTCGGCGCTGTAAGTGATTGCGGGTAAAATCGTTGAGTAGAATGCAGCACCACTTAAGTCCAAACAGGGGAAACACCAGTTTGATCCGATCGTGCAGATGCGTCAGCCCACCAAAGGCCAGCATGACTCCTGACAGAAATTCATGCTGTTGGTCTCGAGTCAACCGCATCGCAGGGTGGAGTAAAAAGTCGACTGCTGTTTTCGCGGGATCATCCCAGCCAAAGTATTCAAAGTCCAAAAAAACCAATTGACCCCCGCCGCGGCGGAGGGCGTTGTGAAACCCAAAATCAGAGGGACTGAGGGTCCTGGCGCTGTTGGGCAGGCACTCAGCGAGGGTTACGCCAGTCTTGTTTGCTGACGACTTGCACCAAGCCTTGATCTCCATCTCGAAGGGAAGGAGTTCCCCTTCGAGAAAGGTGCGGAGTGCGGGCGAACTCACGGCGCTTGCGGTAAGAAGGGCAAGTCGGCCACGGAGACTTTCAAAAACAGCTTCGATGGAAAAACAGGCCTCCGAAGCCGGCGCGAACCGCTCAGCCGCCTCCGGAAGGGTCTGGCTCAGCCTAAAGAGCGTGCTTAATGCGTTGACGGCTTGCTGGATATCGCAGGAATAAAGCGGGCCGTTGAGCGGGGGATCGCCTGAAATAGATTCGTAGACGGCCATCTGTAGACCGGTATCACAGGACAGCGGTTGAGGCACCCAAGAGACCCCTTGTTGTTTGAGAAACGTAAATGCATCCCATTCTGTCTTTAGGCGCTCTCGAGGGTCGCTCTCGCTGCGGTGGTACGACTTTACCACAACCCTTGTGCCACCGGCGCAAAGCGCTGAAAAAACACGGCTGTTGCGGCCGCCCTGGAGAGGGGTAAGGCGGTCGCAAGAAAGCCCCAGCGACTGTTGCAAGAATGCGATGACTGCCGCGTCTGATGGAGGCTCAAATCCCATGCTCAAAAAAGCGTCTTCCCAAGTCCTCCCAAGACTCCGCCACTTGTATGCCAGGGTGGGGCGAATACCGAGGATGTGGGCTGAACAGCAACCGCTGCGTCTGTGATGGAAAATGATTTTCTGCGAAAACTTCGGGCAGGTCGTCTATGAAGTGCGTACAGCCGAGAGTTGAGATCCGCGAAACTTTTTCCTGCCGGGTTGTTTCAAAGAAAACATTCTCCTTGGAAAGACCAAGCGTTGAAAGAAACCCGTGGCTTTCCAACCAACGCAAGGCGGCTTCGCGCAAATATACTTGGCTGCCATCCAGCCAGGCAGTTTCCGTTTTATGGCTCACAATCTGCACTCGGTAGCCGGACTGGTGGCAACGCTCGAAAAAACGGATCGCGCCGGGGAAGGCCGTAGCCGAGTTCATATAGGGCCCGTACGCAAGAGCCTGTAGCCGCGTCCATGTAGCGTTGCCTTCCGGGCGTCGTCGGATTTCATCCCTGATGGCATCCTTGTGCCGCGGAAACCCCACAGGGACAAGCCCCTCGTCAGAAGCCAATTGATAAAAGAGGCCATCGTACGAAACGATCGTATTATCAAGGTCGATTCCAATACAGAGAGGAATGTCCACAAAAAAAATTGAGGCGCCCTAAAAAGAGGATTCTCAGTGCCGGTTTGGCTACTTCAACAGCGTTTGGATGTGGCGGATGAGCGGTACGCTGCTCACTGGTCGCTCATTTGCGATGATTTCAACGGCCTGCGCGCCCACCGCATTCGCGATAAATGCAACAACCTCTGCGGGGGCA
>JBIKSY010000443.1:0-3087 GCA_044348365.1 Chthoniobacteraceae bacterium | reverse complement strand
CGCGTGCACACTGGCAACAGTATCGCGATCGACGTCTGCCTGATTCGTATAAGCAAACACGCAATGGCTTGCTTGGTTGGGATTACTCGAGCAAGCTCTCGCCATGGCTGGCGTGGGGCTGCATTTCGCCACGACGGATCGCAACAGATCTTGCAGCATACGAGGCGCAATACGGCGCAAACGACGGCACGTATTGGCTGTGGTTTGAGTTGATGTGGCGCGACTTCTTTGCGCTACGGGGCGAGCACCGCGCACATGATCATCATGCGATTGATCGCATGATCAATGACGCAAGCAATCACTGGCAGATGATGGCAACGGCATCCACGGGCAATAGCTTCGTCGATGCTGGACTGCGCGAACTCAATGCAACGGGCTTCCTGGGTAATCGGATGCGACAGATCGTTGCGAGCTACTGCATGTACGAGCGCAATATTCCGTGGCAGGTGGGCGAGGCCTACTTCGCAATGACACTTATCGACTACGATCCTGCGTCGAACGTGGGCAATTGGACGTACATCGCAGGTTCAGGCGCGGATCCGCGTGGTGGACGTCGCTTCTCGGCCGAGAAGCAGCGTGAGATGTACGACGCTGATGGTGCGTACACCCGCACGTGGAGCGCACAACGATGAGTAGTCATGCTTGCGTGCGATTGATCCTCGGTGATCAACTGAATCCGAATCACTCGTGGTTTACGACAGTCAATCCATCAGTGATGTACGTGATGATGGAAGTGCGCAGCGAAACTGATTACGTGCGACATCATGCGCAGAAGGTGCTGGCAATCTTTGCCGCGATGCGTCGCTTCGCAGACACCCTCCGTGCAGGGGGGCATGCCGTGCGCTATATCCGCATTGGCGATCCCGATAACCTGCACACGCTGCGCGACAACATCGCGATGGTGATGCAGGAGTGTGGTGCCACGACGTGCGAACACATGCAGTCCGATGAGTGGCGCGTTGATCAACACCTTGGTCCGACGCAGTACACCACCGAGCACTTCCTCTCCGAACGCGATGATGTTGCACTGCTCTTCAAGGGCAAGAAGCGCTGGCTGATGGAGACGTTTTACCGTCAGATGCGCCTACGCTACAATGTGTTGATGGATGCAGATCAGCAGCCGGTAGGGGGCTCGTGGAACTACGACGAGGAAAACCGACGTCCGTGGAAGGGCACACCACCTGAGCCACTGGACATGCGTCCGCACCATGATTGCTCTGCGCTGTGGAAGGAAATCACCGACGCGGGTGTGCAGACGATGGGCAATGCCCATGCAGATGATCTCCGTTGGCCACTCGATGCAGCAGAATCGCAGGCAATTCTCACGGCGTTTCTCGATAACGCACTTCCACACTTCGGTACGTATCAGGATGCGATCTCGCTCAAGGCGCGACGTCTCTTCCATGCATTGATCTCCTTTGCTCTCAATGTGAAGATGCTTCATCCACTCGATGTTGTGCGACAAGCAGAAGAGCGCTACCACCGAGGCGATGCGCCAATTGCTGCGGTCGAGGGCTTTATCCGACAGATCCTTGGGTGGCGCGAGTACGTGCGCGGCATCTACTGGTCGCAAATGCCATCATATGTGGAACGCAATGCGTTGAACAACCACCGCGCACTACCGTTATGGTTCTGGACTGGCGAAACGAAGATGCGGTGTGTGGGCGATGCCGTTGATGCGTCGCTCGACAGCGCGTACGCACATCACATTCAGCGGTTGATGATCACCGGAAACATTGCGCTGCTACTTGGTTGTGCTCCACATGAGGTGCACCAGTGGTATCTGGGCGTATACATCGATGCGTTCGAATGGGTGGAAGTGCCAAACACGATCGGGATGAGTCAGCATGCCGATCACGGCTTGATGGCAACGAAGCCATATGTGTCAAGCGCGGCCTACATCCATCGCATGAGTGATGCGTGTGGATCATGCGCATACAGCCACAAGGAACGTCTTGGCGATACGGCGTGTCCGTTCAATGCGCTGTACTGGAATTTCTACATGCAGCATGCCGACGCACTCCGCAACAACGTGCGCGTGGCCATGGCATACCGTCACATCGATAAGATGTCGGCCGATGAACGCGAGGCGATTACGGAACGCGCTGCGTGGCTCATTGACCACGCCGATGAGATCTAGGTTGTCTGCTGCGAGCGCTGACGGTAGGCGATCCAGCCAATAGCGCAAATGCCTGCAACGAGCGCAATGCCATAGATGGCTGCCTGTGTGTCGAACATGAAGATGTTGATCGACGTGAACACACACGAACCGATGAAGATGGCTGCGGCGATATGCGTGGTGATAGAGAGACGTTGCTTGCTGAGCCAGTAGACGGTAGCAGCGCCAAACCCGAGTCCGATAGCATCGATGAAGATCGTGTAGTTAAGGATGGCCTCGAATGACTTGCCGACGTACACGCTCAGGATGCTGAGTAATGTGAAGGAGAGCAACGCTCCGTGCTGCATGCGTGGTGATGACGATAGCACGCTTGGCAACACGCCATCATCGCTCATGGCCTTGATGACTCGTGGATTGGAGAGCATCGCAACGTTGACGTAACCAAATACCGAGATGATGAGGACGGCTGAGAGGATGTTCGCTCCGCTCGGACCAAACAGTTTGCCAACCACCATAGCTGCAATTGATTGCGACTGTGCAAGTGTATCAAAGCCAAGCACATGGACGTACGCCGCATTCGCCAGCAGATAGATCGCTGTGATGATGAGCACGCCCAGTACGATGGCAATAGGCATGCGACGTTCACTGTCGCGGATCTCGCCACCAAAGTTGATGGTGCTCTGATAGCCGCCGAACGTAAACGATACGGCAATGAGGGCGAGTCCGAGCGATTGCCACACGCCATCGGAATGTACGTGTGTTATTCCAGCTGCAGCAGCCGGAGCAGCATCAACGAAGACCAGTGCAGAGATGATGGCGACGAGCATCGCAATCTTGATACCGATGAGGACGTTTTGCACGGCAGTGCTTGTGCGCAGACCCAACAGGTTGAGTCCGTAGAGCACTACGATCATTGCCGTTGCTGTTGTACTTGTTGGGATGCCCGGCAGCCACCCTGTGATGTATTC
>JBIKSY010000136.1:0-10366 GCA_044348365.1 Chthoniobacteraceae bacterium | reverse complement strand
CATCCACGCCCACGTTGTAGATCGGCACGATGTTCGGATGCGCCAGCAATGCCAGCACCTTCGCTTCCTTGGTGAAGCGCGGGTCCTCGCCACTCTCGATGATGCTGCTCACCTTGACCGCCACCTGCCGCTCAAGCTGCGGATCCTCGCCGAAATAGATCTGCCCCATCCCGCCCCGGGCGATTTCCTTCACCAGAGTGTACTCGCAAAGCGTGGCCGCTTTGTTTGCCGATTCCACACTGACATGCTGGGGAGTGGCCACCGCCCGTGGTGTCACCACCGTTACCTCCAGATCATGCAATGGAGCGCCCCCCTGCCGGGGGCTTTGCACGAGGGTCGCCGCCTGCGAGGGGTCTTCGCTCTTTCGCTCCACCACCAGCGTCACCTCGCCCACCTGCACAGACGCGGGATACTCCGCCTCGACTCGTCCCGTAATAGGGTGCCCGTTCACCAGCGTTCCGCCCGCGAGGTCCTCGACCTGGATGCGGCCTGCAGCCACGCGCACCAGAGCATGCCTCGCCGCGACGCCCTCACCCGCAATGGTCCACACATCGGCGGCCTGTTCCGTCCCCATGACGAACTGGGTTTCCCCGGACTCCAAGGTGCTCAGGATTCCGCCGGGGCCCTGGAGGGTGAAAGACCATTTGTACATACTTAAAAAACCAGCCGGCAATGGGTTAAGGAGCACAGGACTTCGGCTCAAACAACAGGCCGTCCACCAGGAGCATCCTGCCGCCGGCCACAAAACCAACGGCACGGGGTCCAAACCTCAGCCGGATTTCCTCAAGCATCCGGCCATCGTTCAAATCCCAGAGCCGCGCCTCAGTCAGGCTCAGGGTCGCCAAAATAGGGAGAACCGGATGAAAGTCCACGGCCTTGACCTGCGAATCATGGACGCGGAACTCGCGCTCCACAGCCAACGTCTTGGGATTCCGAAACCGGACCCGCATGTCGGTACAACCCTCCGCCAAAGTGGTCCCATCCGGGGACATACTCAAACACACGCCATTGGGGGAAACCTCATTGGCCACAGGCTCGCCTGTTTCGGTGTTCCACAAAACGAGCCGGTTGGACTCGTATTCATCCGGCTCCTCCTCGTTTTTGGACTGCACGGCACACGCCTCCACCACATGGTTTGGACCCACCCAAGCGGCACGAACCTGCGTGCCGGCCTGGTAGAATTTGAAGGGGCCCCGTTTTATCCTGCTCAACTCCCTTCCGGTGGAGAATTCCACAACCGAATCACCCGTCCACAGGCGATCCGCCTCCGGATGTATCAACATCCGCTGCTGTCCGGTGTCGTTGGTGAGCAATCGCTTGGGTTCGCCCCACAGGTTCTTGAGGCCACCCGGCCCGATCTCCAAGGCCAGCGCGATGGAATTACTTTTCACAAACGCACGGGTGCCCGCGCGGTCAAAGCCAAGCGACGCCATACCCCCAATTAAAGGTAAACTCTTCCCGCCTTCTTTGACTTCCAGGACGATCTTACCCGCATCCTTCGGGGCGTCCCATCCCTGGGCGATGTCAAAGAGACGGATCTCGTCCACCCGTTGATTGAATGTGGCATCCCGCCGAAACCCGAGCACCTGAGTGCCCGACGGACTGAGTCTGCTGTAGCTCACCAGTTTGCGCCCTGCCTGTGAAAAGAACCGCGAGGGAGTGGTTTCGGCGAAGTTCCAGATGCGGATGCGATTCGGCAGCAACAGGGCGGCAAAGGCGCCAGAGCAACGCAGTGGAATCCTTTGTTGCCACCGGATCTTGGGATTGCTGAAAGGCAGGCTGCGGACCAGTTTGCCCCCCTGCTTCACATCCCGCACCTCGATGCATCCCGCCTGAGAGGACACCTCGCACAGCGTCAAAAGAAAATCGGTCTCCGGCAGAAAGGCGAGAGACGCGATCCTGAAGGAGGACGAGAAATCAGCCTGGAGTTTGTCGTTCCAAGCATCGGAGAACATGCGCACCCGTTCAAAACTGCTGGCATTCAGCGCAAACCTCTTGAGGTCGGGACTCCCATCATACACTTCATGGAGCAAGGTCTGGCCGGCTATGGGAGTTTTACTCTCGAACAGCACTTTTCCGGAAGCCGCTTCAATCCGCTGCAAGAAACCATCGGAGTTGAACAAACAAATCTCCTTGGCATCGCCTACATAGGAAACAAAGTGCACCCAGTGCCTCTGCGGCGTTTCCCAGATCAGGCGGCCATCAGCAACCGACCAGGCGGACAAAAACTGTTCCTGCTTGGTAGAATGAAGCAACGTGGTCAGGAGGTGGTTGTGTGATATCCAAAGACGTCCGGCGAACCTACGGTCTTTAGGGATCTCGAGTTGCCAAAGCAGTGTGCCATCGTGGACGCGGCGGACCTCGATGTGATCCGGATCTTTAACGGTTTTTGCCTTCGCCAGAAAAGCTGTCACCGAGGCGTCTTTCGACACTGAGAAATGGGAGGCTCCGACGATAAACGATTGGGTCTTCCAGAGCACTTTCACGGCTCCAGTCTCGCCATCGATGCTGCAAAATGCCCCGTCGTTGCGCAGGGCGAAGAATGCTCCGCTTTGGAGTGGGTTGGCTTCCAGCCCAACCCACGAGGTCTCCCCCTCGGGAAGGGCCCCAACATCCCCCCCGACGGTACGCTCATCCAGATACCGCCATACCTGGTCCCGGAGATCTTCGGGAACCTTTGAGAGCGCGAGGCGCATTTGATCGGCATTCCCGGCGGCGTATGCCGACTCGGCCAACACCATCTGGGCCTCGGCTTCGGAACGGCGAGAATTTTCCATTTCGTTCAAAGCACGTCGTTCGCTGGTCCGCGCTGTTTTTTCGCTGGCGGCAAGCTTCAGAGTGAAGGTCATCCCCGCAAGCAGCAGGAGGCTCAGCGCAGCCGACACCCCCCTGTTGCGCTTGATAAACAGCGCCACCTGCCGGAGCGCCCCCGCATGCTCCGCACTCGTCGCAAACCCGTTTTGATACGCCTCGATGTCTTCCGCAAACGCCTCCACGCTGCCGTAGCGCTTGGTACGGTCCGTGGCCATGGCCTTAAGCGTTACCGCCTGCAGCGCGGGCGGCACCGCCACCGTCATCGGCTCGGGGCGTCCACCGATCCCCTTGGCCATACGCGTCGCTGTCCCCATCGGACTGAGCACACCGCTTTTCACGTTCCCCAACACCTCTGCCAACGTCGCCCCCCCCACGGGCGGACGCAGTGTCAAAATCGCGTACAGGATGCCCCCCAGGCTGTAGATATCCGAGCGGGCATCCAGTTCGGCCACCATTCCTTGCGCCTGCTCCGGCGACATATACTGGGGCGTTCCCATGACCTCGCCTTCCAGCGTCATCCCATAGTCGCCGGTGTCCGTGGCCGCTGCCTTGACCGCACCTTCGGCATCCCGTTCCCCCAAAATTTTTGCGAGTCCCCAGTCCATGACCAGCACCTCGCCGTACTCGCCGACCATGATGTTTTCCGGCTTCAGATCCCGATGCAGGATCTCCTTGGCATGGGCAAAGGCCATGGCGTCGCAGACCTTGCGGAAGATCGTCAATAGCGCGGCCTGCGTGTACTCCTTGCTCGAGGCCGCGTCGCCGTCCTTGAGCGCGTTGAGCACCGCCTGAAGCGTGCGTCCCTTGACCAGCTTCATCGAATAGAACGGGCGTCTTTGAGCATCCACGCCGATGTTGTAAATCGGCACGATGTTTGGATGCGCCAACAGTGCGAGCACCTTTGCCTCTTTCGTGAAGCGCGGGTCTTCGCCGCCTTCGCTGATGCTGCTCACCTTCACCGCCACCTGCCGTTCAAGTTGCGGATCCTCGCCGAAGTAAATCTGCCCCATCCCGCCCCGGGCGATTTCCTTCACTAGCGTGTACTCGCCTTGGTGAGCCGCCACTAATTGCCCGCTGACACTCACGGGCTGCTGCACCGCCCGTGGTGTCACCACGGTCACCTCCAAATCATCCAAAGGGGCGCCTCCCTGCCGGGGGCTTTGCACAATGGTTGCCGCCTGCGAAGGGTTCTCGCTCTTTTGCTCTACCACAAGCGTCAGCTCGCCCACCTGCACAGACGCGGGATACTCCGCCTCGACGCGTCCCGTGATGGGGTGACCGTTCACAAGCGTCCCGCCCGCGATATCCTCCACATGCATCCGCCCCTCCGTGATCCACAGCCACGCGTGCCTTGGCGCGACGCCCTCACCAGAAACTCTCAGCACATCGGACGCCTCTTGAGTCCCGAGAACAAACTGCGCCTCTTGCGAGTCGAACTGACTGAGGATGCCACCGGGACCGTGAAGGGTGAGAGACCATTGATTCACAGGCGTATCGTTTGCCGGATTCGTTAACATCAGCAAGCTCTCGCTCCGCCGGTCCTCAATTCAGATCCAGCAGCCTGATTCGCAAACAAAAACGGCGCCTCAAAACAACGGGAAAAACCATCATTGGAAACACTTTCACTCCCTCGGGTAACCAGGAAAAGTCTGGAACAACGTGCCCGGTGGCTGCTGAAGCTCGCTCGCGCTGATACCGATAGGCTTCAACCGCGAACCACTCCGTTTTAGGGGGCGCACGATTTAGGCTCAAAGATCAACTCGCCCACCTTCAACTGCCGCCCGTTTGATAAAAAACGGATCTCGGTTTTCGGCTCTTTCAGACGGATCTCCTCCAGGATTCGAGATTCCTTCACATCCCACAAACGCACTTCATTCTGACTCAAAGTCGCCAAAATTCGACCGGAGGGATGCCATTCAAGGTCTTTCACCTCGGAATCGTGCGCACGGATTTCACGCTCAACGGCCAGGGTCGTCGGATTTCGGAATCTCACGCGCAGATCCACGCAGCCCTCTGCAACCGTTTTTCCATCAGGCGAAACAGCCACGCCGCGCCCATATGGTGATGGTTCATGAGCCGCCGGCGCACCCGTCTTCAGGTCCCAAAGAACGAGGTGATTGGCGCCAAAGTCATCGCTGGCGTCGGCTCCTGCGGCCCCTACCCGACACTGTTCCACCATGTGGTCGGTGCCCATCCATGCAGCGCGGCGCCCCCTCCGAGATGCGGGATAGTTCTTAAACTCGGCACGCTTCATCCGCATCAGCTCTCGAGCAGAAGAGAATTCAAACACCGACTCTCCAGTCCAGAGAAGATCACTATCCGGATGAATTAACATCCGCTGACTTCCGCTCTCGTCGGTGGGCAACAGCCGCTTGACTCCGCCCCAGGTGCTTTTCAAGCCCCCGGGGCCAATCTCTACTGCCATGGCAAGCCAAGCATTGAACATCAGGGCCCGGTCGCCCGCCCGGTTAAACTGCATCTCGGTACTTGGATTGCAAGGGAAAGCGGGTGATGCCCCCGGCTTTTCAGAGCGGAGTCCAATGGTTCCCAGCTCCACGACCGCATCCGATCCCCCCTGAGTGCCCAACAAAGAGATTTCCTCCACCTTGCGATTCGGCTCGGAATTTGCCCTCAAACCCAGAATCTGTGTGCCGACGGGACTAAAAAAAGAATAGACCAATCTCTGATCACGCGGGGCGGAATCCGTCCGGACTGGACTGCTCTCCGTGCAATTCCAAATGCGAATGCGATCCGGCAACAAAAACGCCGCATAGGCTCCGGAGCAGCGGAGAGGATAACCCCAGGGGATATTTGAGCTGCTGAATGGCAGACGCCGGACAAGCCTAGAACCCTGGCTGCAATCTCTGATTTCAAGACAGGCTGCCTGTTCTGATACTCCGCGAATCGCCAGCAGAAGATCAGTCCTTGGCAAGAAAGCCAGAGCCCAGATGCTGCTCTCGGACACAAACTCCGTCTGCAAACGGTCGTTCCAGGAATCCGAAAAAACCCGCACCTGGCCGGTCACTCCTGTCGGGAGCGCAAAGCGCTTCCAGTCCTGAGTTCCATCAAAAACTTCGTACCGGTGAAAGCATACACCAATGCGACTTTTACTCTGGGCCAAAACCTTGCCGGAAGAGACCTCGACACGCTGTAGTACTCCGTTCTCAGTGAGACAACAGATTTCCTTTGGATCATCGCAAAACGAGGCAAAGGTGGTCCAAAACCGCTGGGGCGTCTGCCACAGCACTCTTCCGTCTGCCAAGGACCACGCGGCGAAAAAGGATTCCTTGGTTTTGGCGGGCAGAATCTGGGCCAGCAAATGCTCTGGTGAAACCCAAAAGCGCTGACAGAGCGTGGAGCCTTCAGGAAGAATACAGGACCTGACCTGTTCGCCGTTTGAAACCCGGCGAATGCTAATCTCATTATTGCTGTCCGTTTTTGTGGATTTCGCAAGAAACGCCACAACAGCGCCATCCCTTGACACCGAAATCCGTTTCGCCGAGGTGGGAAGATTCTCCGTTTTCCAGAGCACGTCCACGGCGCCGGTCGCTCCTTGAATCTCGCAAAAGGCGCCATCGCTGCGCATGGCGAGAAAGTTCCCAGGACGTTTAGGATTGGGGTCGATTCCAATCCATTTTGCGTCGCCCTCAGGAATCACGCTGACATCGCCCCCGATCAAGCGGTCATTCAAATAATTCCAAACCTGTGTACGCAGGTCCTCCGGGACCTTCCCGAGAGCCGTCCGCATCTGATCGGCGTCACCCCGATCGTAATTGGACTCCGCGAGAACGATCTGGGCTTGTGCTGCCTCTTTACGCGATTCCTCCATGGCGGTCCGTGCACGCCTTTCACTCGCGGCCAGTTTGATAACGAATCCGATCCCAGCCACGCATAACAGCGCCGCCGCAGAGGTAAGGGCTTTGTTGCGCCGGATGAAAAGAGCCAGCTGCCGCATTGCCCCGGCATTTTCCGCACTGGTGGCGAATCCGTTCTGGTACGCTTCGATATCTGCTGCAACTGCCTCCACACTCGAGTAACGCTTCGCACGGTCGGTCGCCATCGCCTTGAGCGTCACCGCCTGCAACGCCGCAGGTACCTCGCCTCCCATCGCCGAAGGTGCGCCGACGCTCACATCTCCCTTTCCTCCCCGTCTAGTCGCCATCGAACTGATCTCGCCCTTTTTCACCTTGGTGAGCACCTCGTTCAACGTCTTGCCATCGACGGGCGGCCTCAAGGTGAGGAGCGCGTAGAGAATGCCGCCCAGCGAATAGATGTCCGAACGCGCGTCCAAATCCGCCACCATCCCCTCCGCCTGTTCCGGCGACATGTACTGGGGCGTCCCCATCACCTCGCCCTCCAGCGTCATGCCGTAATCGCCCATGTCCTTCGCAGACGATCTTCCGGAAGCAACGTCCTCTCTGCCCCCCAGAACCTTGGCGAGCCCCCAGTCCATGACCAGCACCTCGCCGTACTCGCCGACCATGATGTTCTCCGGCTTGAGGTCCCGGTGCAGGATGCCTTTGGCGTGCGCAAAGGCCATGGCGTCGCACACCTTCCGAAAGATCGTGAGCAAGGTCGCGCGCGGATACTCCTTCACCAAAGCCGCGTCGCCCTCCCGAATCGCGTTCAGCACCGCCTGAAGCGTCCGCCCCTTCACCAGTTTCATCGAGTAAAACGGACGGCTCTGCGCATCCACGCCCACGTTGTAGATCGGCACGATGTTCGGATGCGCCAGCAATGCCAGCACCTTCGCTTCCTTGGTGAAGCGCGGGTCCTCGCCACTCTCGATGATGCTGCTCACCTTGACCGCCACCTGCCGCTCAAGCTGCGGATCCTCGCCGAAATAGATCTGCCCCATCCCGCCCCGGGCGATTTCCTTCACCAGAGTGTACTCGCAAAGCGTGGCCGCTTTGTTTGCCGATTCCACACTGACATGCTGGGGAGTGGCCACCGCCAGTGGTGTCACCACCGTCATCTCCAGATCGTCGAATGGAGCGCCCCCCTGCCGGGGGCTTTGCACAATGGTTGCCGCCTGCGAAGGGTCTTCGCTCTTTTGTTCCACCACCAGTGTCACCTCGCCCACCTGCACCGACGCGGGATACTCCGCCTCAACGCGTCCCCTGATGGGATGCCCGTTCACAAGCGTCCCTCCTGCGAGGTCCTCGACCTGGATGCGGCCCGCTGCCACTCGCACGAGTGCGTGCCTCGGCGCGACGCCCTCTCCGGCAATGGTCCACACATCCGCGGCCTGTTCCGTCCCCAGAACGAACTGGGTTTCCCCGGACTCCAAGGCACTCAGAATCCCGCCGGGTCCGTGCAAGGTGAAAGACCATTTGTACATACCTAAAAAGGGAGGCGGCAATTGGTTAAGGAGCACAGGACTTCGGCTCAAACAACAAGCCGCCAACCTGCAATATCCTCCCACCCGCCACAAAACTGACTGCACTGGCTTCCCCCTTCAGCCGGATTTCCTCAAGCATGCGGCCGTCTTTCACGTCCCAGAGGCGTGCCTCCGTCAAGCCCAGGGTAGCCAGAATCGGAAGCGACGGATGGAACTCAACGGACTTGACCCTCGAATCATGCACACGGAACTCGCGCTCCACCTCCAGCGTCTTGGGGTTTCGAAACCGCACCCGCGAATCGTCGCAGCCCTCGGCCACCATTGCGCCATCCGGGGACACGCTCAAACAAAAGCCGTGGGGGGAAATCTCATCGGCGACAGGCTCGCCCGTTTCGGTGTTCCACAACACAAGCCGGTTGGATTCGTATTCATCCGATTCCTCAACGTTTTTGAAAGGCACGGGACACTCCTCGACCACATGGTTTGCGCCCAGCCAGGCGACACGAGACTGGTTGCCAGCCGGATGGAATTTGAAAGACCCCCGGCGCATCTTCCGCAACTCCCGTCCGGTGGAGAACTCGACCACGGAGTTACCCGTCCAGAGAAGATCCGCTCGCGGATGAATCAACATCCTCTGCGCTCCGGTGTCGTAGGTGAGCAGTTGCTTGGGTTCACCCCACAGGTTCCGCAGTCCCCCGGCACCGATCCCCAAGGCCATTGCGACTGAATTACTTTTGAGAACCGCTCGGGTGCCGTCCCGGTCAAACCAGATGGCCGTCATGTTTGCGTGCAAAGGATGGACCCGGCTGCCTTCACTGACATTGAGGAGGATGCTTCCCACATCTTTGGGAGAATCCGAATTCTCGGCGACGTCCAGGAGGCGGATCTCCCCCATTTTATTGGACGTTGCATCTCTCCGAAGCCCGATAATCTGGGTGCCCGACGGACTCAGTTTGCTGTGGCCAAATACCCTGCCCCCAGGATTATGATAAACCCGCGCCGGGGCGGTCTCGCTAAAGTTCCAGATCCGTATGCGATTGGGCAGGAGCAAGGCGGCAAAGGCTCCGGAGCAACGGAGTGAATTCATCTGTCCCCACCTCACCTTGGGGTTGCTGAACGGGAGGCTGCGCACCAGTTTCCCCCCCTGCTTGAAATCCCGAACCTGAATGCAACCCGCCTGATTCGATACCTCGCAGAGGGTCAGAAGCAGATCGGTGTCCGGCAAAAAGGCCAGGGAGGCAATCCTGAACGAGCTGGAGAAGTCACTCAGCATCTTGTCGTTCCAAGCATCCGCGTACACACGCACGCGCTCAATAATGCCGGTGTTGAGCGCAAACTTTTTCAGGTCCGGACTGCCATCATACGCTTCAAGACTCCCCGGCGGACGTGAAATCATACTTCTACTCTGCTGAAGAACCTTTCCCGTAGCCGACTCAATGCGCTGAAGCAAACCGTCGGAGTTGCAAAAACAAAACTCCTTGGAATCGCCGAGGAAGGAAACAACCCCGTTCCATCCCTTCTGAGGCGTTTCCCATGCCACCTTGCCGTCGGCAAGCGACCAGCAGGTCAAAACGAATTCCGATTTGGACGGGTTGGACATTATGGCCGCCAGGTAGGTGGGTGAAACCCACAGACGTGTTATCAAATGGCGGTCTTGAGTCATCCCCAGTTTCCAAAGCAAGGTTCCATCGCTCACCCGCCGGACCTCGATTTGCGCAGGATCCTTCAAGCTTTTCGCCTTCGTGAGAAACGCAGTCACCGACGCGTCCCTCGAGACCGCAAACTGACCGGCTCCAGGGATCAAGGCGTTGGTCTTCCAGAGCACCTTCACGGCTCCGGTTTCGCCGTCGATCCTGCAAAATGCCCCGTCATTACGCAGAGCGAAAAAGCTACCGCTTTGAAGTGAGTTGGCTTCCAACCCCACCCAAGAGGTATCCCCATCTGGGAGGGCTCCGGCATCCCCGCCGACAGTACGCTCATCGAAATACCGCCACGTCTGAGACCTGAGGTCCTCGGGAACCTTTGAGAGCGCGAGGCGCATCTGATCGGCATTCCCGGCGGCGTATGCCGACTCGGCCAACACCATCTGGGCCTCGGCTTCGGAACGGCGAGAATTTTCCATTTCGTTCAAAGCACGTCGTTCGCTGGTCCGCGCTATTTTTTCGCTGGCGGCAAGCTTCAGAGTGAAGGTCATCCCCGCAAGCAGCAGGA
>JBIKSY010000385.1:0-3111 GCA_044348365.1 Chthoniobacteraceae bacterium | reverse complement strand
ACGCCCTCCCAGTCAGAAGGCATACCTCCAGGGCGCGGATGACCCTGCGTGGATTCTGCAAATCCACGTTTCGAGCAGCCTCGGGATCCAATTCGGCCAGTTCTGCGCACAGTGTCTGCAGGGGACGGGCTTCCAGTCGGGCGCGCAATTCCTGATCCGGGCTGGGCAGTCCCTGAGGAAGGCCCCGGAGAACGGTGCGCAGGTACAGTCCAGAGCCACCCACGAGAATCGGTGGCCGGCCCTGTTTCCAGCAAAGGCGGATGCGTTCCTTTGCAAGCTTCGCGTAGGAGGAGGCGTCCACGGTGGCGTTTAAGGGGGTCTCCCCGAAGAGGTGGTGGGGAACGAGTTGCCGCTGCGCGGCGGAAGGCTGTGCGGTAAGCAAAGGCAGTCCGGCATAAAGCTGGAAGGCGTCGCCGTTGATGACATCCCCGTGAAGCCGCTGGGCCAGAGCGATCGCAAGGCCCGTCTTGCCCGAGGCGGTGGGGCCGCCGATGACCAGCGCCGGTTGCGCACCGGCGGAGTCGTCCTCTTCGGCTGCCGCACCCATCTTAGCCCAGCCCGAGTCTCCTGATGTTGAGCAGCACCCAGCCGATGAGTGATGCCAGCAGGATGATCCCGCCGAAAACCAACAGCGGTACGATCGAGGGGGAGCGTTCCCGGGGCGCGACTGCGTCCTCGGGGAGCGGGCCGTGTTGGGCGTTTTTGAGATACTGGTAGTCCTTCACATGGATGGCGCTGTGACCCTCCATCGAGCGGGTTTCGGAGGACACGTCCACGCCAAGGTGTTTCCCGTACATGGTCAGGAAGCCGCGGGAATAGGCCATGCTTGGAAAACCGGAGTAATCGTCGGCCTCGATCGCCGCGAGTTTTTCCGGCCGGATGCAGGTGGTCTGTGCGACATCCTCAAGAGTCAGTCCCTTGGCGAGGCGCGCGTTGCGAAGTCTTGCTCCAATACTTTCAGACATGGCGTCAGGGACTCTCTTTTTTGCAATTATACACCCTTTTGTGAGTTGTCGCTCCGACACTCCTGCAAGGACGTGTTTTTTAAATGTGATCGAGGTCCACGAGAATCTCGCGCGGCTTGGCCCCTTCGCCCGGACCTACGTAACCGCGGTCCTCAAGAATGTCGAGAATCCGGGCCGCCCGGGTGTAACCGAGGCGCAGCCGGCGCTGAAACAGGGAGGTGCTTGCCTTCTTCTCCTGCCGCATTACTTCGATGCATTTCTCCACCAGTTCTTGGTCCTCGTCGCTGACCTCGTCCCCGTCCTCGCCGCCCTCTCCCTGGATGCGGGAGTGGATCGCGTGGTCGAACGCCGGTGCCCCCTGGTTTGCGGCATACTCCACCAGCCGGTTGACTTCCTCGTCGGTCACCAGCACCCCTTGGGCGCGCAGCATGCGTCCGCTCCCCGGAGGGCGGTACAGCATGTCGCCCTGTCCCAGTAGCTTCTCGGCTCCATTCTCGTCGAGGATCACCCGTGAATCCAGCGCCGACGCGACTTGGAACGCCATCCGGCAGGGCACGTTTGCCTTGATCACCCCGGTGATTACGTCCGCCCGCGGCGTCTGGGTCGCGATGATCATGTGGATCCCGGCGGCCCGCGCCTTCTGGGTGATGCGCGCGATGGCGCTTTCCACATCGGCCGGCGCGGTCTGCATCAGGTCGGCCAACTCGTCCACGATGATCACAATGTAGGACATCCGCTCGGGAATCTTGAGTTCGCTCTCTCTCGGGACCTTGACCGTCGTCATCCGGGTGATGCGTTCCTCGGAGGAGAGGGACTCGACCGGCGGCTCGGCGTCCTCCTCCGCGTGCTCCGCGGGTTGACCTGTGGGGGCGGTTTGCCCCTCCTCCCCGGCCAAGTGTACCGCGGGTGAAAGGAGTTCGGAATCGGGAACGGCCGGCCGCGAGGGATCCAGCAGCCCATCCAAGTGCGGCTCGAGCGGGGCATCCGGGTCCAGCAGCGCGGCCGGCAGTTCCGTCGCGATGGGTTCGGCGGTGTTGGCTGCCCTTTGCAGGGAAGGGGCGGCATGTTCGTCAAAGAGGTCGGGCTGCAGCTTGAGGCGTTCCTCGTCGAGCTCCCTCTGGGTCTTCGGTTTCGGCCTAGCGTTGAAAGCGCCGATGTTGCGCACGCCCGTCTTGGCGAATATGGCGTAGCGCTTTTCCATTTCGTCCACGGCCCAGCGCAGTGCGAGGAGCACCTTTTTGGGATCCGTGACGACTGGAACCACTAGGTGCGGCAGCGCGTTGTACATCTGCATTTCAACGACCTTTGGGTCGATCATGATGAAGCGGAGCTGGTCCGGGGTGAACCGGTACAGGATCGAGGCGATGATGGCGTTGATGCAAACGCTCTTGCCCGAACCGGTGGTGCCCGCCACCAGTCCGTGCGGCATCGCCGCCAGGTCAGCCACGATCGTCTTGCCGTACACGTCCTTCCCAAGGGCGATGGGGATGCGCGCCTTGGTGTTGATGAAGTCGTCGCTCTCGAAAAGCTCGCGGAGCGTCACCTTCTGCTTCTTGGAATTGGCGATTTCAATCCCCACCGTGTCCTTACCCGGAATGGGCGCCAAGATGTTGATCCGTTCCGCGCGTGTGGCCCGGGCCAGGTCGCGCTCGAGGGCGAGAATCCGGTCCACCCGCACCCCCTTGGCGGGGTAGACTTCGTACCGGGTGATGGTGGGTCCGCGGGTAATGTCACCCGCCGACACCTCGATGCCAAACTGGCCCAGTGTTTCGATGACCACCTCCTGGAGCGCGCGCAACTCCGCTGGATCCACTGCTTCCCGGCTGCTCAAGTCCACCGCGTCCAGAAGGTCGATCGGGGGCAGTTCGTACCCTTCGCAGTCCACGGGAGACAGCAGGTTCATGTCCTTTTCCTTGCGCGGCTCCTTCGGGCGGGGCGGCGGTGGCGCGGTGCCGTCGATGATCTGGGGGGCCGGCCGCACTGGCTCAACCGGCGGCGTCGGAGGGGCACTTTCAAGCTCGGTAGCGGTGTCCAAACCGGGCCCTGTCAGAGGGCTTCCAGCATTGAGGGATAGCACGGCGTCTGCCGCGGTTTCTTGGGGGAACGGGGCTGGCTCAGTGCCCCCCTCCTTCAGGAGAGAGACTTC
>JBIKSY010000384.1:0-3129 GCA_044348365.1 Chthoniobacteraceae bacterium | reverse complement strand
ATGATGTTTTCCGGCTTGAGATCGCGATGCAGGATCCCCTTGGCGTGAGCGAAGGCCATGGCGTCGCACACCTTCCGGAAGATGGTCAACAGCGCTGCCTGCGTGTACTCTTTCGTCGCCTCAGTGTTGCCATCCTTGAGCGCGTTGAGCACCGCCTGAAGCGTGCGTCCCTTCACCAACTTCATCGAATAGAACGGGCGGCTTTGAGCATCCACGCCGGTGGTGTAGATCGGTACGATGTTCGGATGCGCCAGCAGCGCGAGTACTTCCGCTTCCTTGGAAAAGCGCGGATCTTCACCCCCGTAACTCACGCTGCTCACCTTCACCGCCACCTGCCGCTCAAGTTGCGGATCCTCGCCGAAATAGATCTGCCCCATCCCGCCCCGGGCGATTTCCTTCACCAGCGTGTACTCGCCTTGGTGAGCCGCCACTAATTGCCCGCTGACACTCACGGGCTGCTGCACCGCCCGTGGTGTCACCACGGTCACCTCCAAATCATCCAAAGGGGCGCCTCCCTGCCGGGGGCTTTGCACAAGGGTCGCCGCCTGAGAAGGGTCTTCGCTCTTTTGTTCCACCACCAGCGTCACCTCACCTACCTGCACCGAAGCGGGATACTCCGCCTCAACGCGCCCCGTGATGGGATGTCCGTTCACCAGCGTCCCACCCGCGAGGTCTTCGACCTCAATCCGGCCCGCAGCAATGCGCACCAGAGCATGCCTCGGCGCGACGCCCTCGCCGGCAATGGTCCACACATCGGCAGCCTGTTCCGTCCCCAGAACGAACTGGGTTTCCCCGGACTCCAAGGTGCTCAGGATTCCGCTGGGTCCGTGCAGGGTGAAAGACCAGTGATGCATCCGCATATCACTTGCTGGAACAATCAAAACGAGCAAGGGCATTGCTCACCTGCTCACACTCCGCCGGCACAGACTGCTGCTATCTTCGAAAACGAGTCACTTCCCGTCAGCCCGGCAAGCCAACTTTACTTGGCTCGCCTCTTTTTCACAACCAGCCGGAATCCAATGTCGGCTCCGCCGGTGCTGTCGCCATGGACATAGTCAACCTCACCACGAATCGCCGAAATTTGATCGCTGCCAATGCGCCAACCACCGCCGCGGGTGACGTGGTTGCCGGGTTTGTGAGCACCGTCCCACATATATTCCCAAACGTTGCCCCCAAGATCGTGAAAGCCGAGCGCATTGGGCTTGAAGGATCCCACTGGCATCGTGCCATAAACCCCTGCAATCCCGACCTCTGTGGATTTCTTTGCGACAGGGTCTTTTTTTTGTTCCTCGCCTTTTATAAAGTAAACATTCCCCTCGGCCGAGCCGTCCTTGGAACGCCCAATCGGTGCCTGATCCGCCAGTGCAGCAAGCCAGTCCTGCTCCCTCGGAAGACTCCACATATCGCCCGTTTCCTTGGTCAACCAACGGCATAGATCACGGGCGTGATCCCACGACGCAAAGACTATGGGGTGTTCGTCGGTTTGTGTGAACGACTCCAGCTTTGTCTTGAACCTAGGGTTCGGCAGAAGTTTTTGAAGCATCACCTCCGGAGGCTCCCAAGAGGGAAGGCCCTGCGCTGCCAAATAGAGCTTCCACTCACCGACGGTGAACTCCGTTTTTTGCATCAGGACTCCGGTGCCGGGAACATCCAGCATCTCGGCTTCAAGCTGTTGCACGAGACGCCTGCCAGCCTCCGGATTCCCCTCTGAAACGGGCTGGAGTGTGGAAACTCTTGAGTACTCGACGGCCTCGTAATCTCGCCCTTGAGATTCAAGAGACGCGCGCAAATTTTCTCGCGCTGCTTTCAACCCGGAAGTCTTTGAGAGAGCGATCAATTCCTCCACCAGCCTCAAATTGTCCTTCGCAGCCTGACTGAACCCGACTCGCAAAGCTCGTTGGTAAGCCAGGGCCGCCTCCTCCCACCTGTCGCTCAATTGGAACGCGTCGCCAAGGATCACATGACTGACGACGATCCCGGCGTCTAATTCTACCGCATAAGAGGCCCTTGAAAGCCCCTCCTCGAACTTACCTTCCCGCAAGGACTCCTCGGCCTCCTTCGCAACAAGGGGCGCCAACTCGGAAAGGTTTCGCAATGCTCGGCTCGCCCGCCTGCCCTCGGTCAACAGCTTTGCCGTGAATCCGCTCACCACCAGAAGCAATACCGCCGTCGCGCCTGTGGCGAACCTGTTGCGCCCAACCCAAAGCTTCACACGCTTCCACGCACCAGCTTCCTCGGCCGTCGTCGCAAAACCGTTCTGGTAGGACTCGATATCTTCCGCAAACAGCTCAACGCTCGCGTACCGTTTATTCCGGTCCGTCGCCATGGCCTTGAGCGTCACCGCCTGCAACGCCGCAGGCACCGCTACCGTCATCGGCTCGGGCTGACCGCCAATCCCCTTGGCCATCCGCGTGGCGGTTCCCATCGGACTGAGCACTCCGCTTTTCACGTTCCCCAGCACCTCGGCCAGCGTCGAGCCGCCCACGGGCGGACGCAGCGTCAAAATCGCGTACAGGATCCCCCCCAGACTGTAGATGTCGCTTCGGGTATCCAGTTCCGCCACCATGCCCTGCGCCTGCTCCGGCGACATGTACTGCGGCGTCCCCATGACCTCGCCCTCCAGCGTCATCCCGTAATCGCCGGTATCCGTGGCCGCTGCTTTGACCGCACCCGCTGCATCCCGTTCCCCCAGAATCTTCGCCAGCCCCCAGTCCATCACCAGCACCTCGCCGTACTCGCCCACCATGATGTTCTCCGGCTTGAGGTCTCGGTGCAGAATCCCCTTGGCGTGGGCGAAGGCCATCGCGTCGCACACCTTCCGGAAGATGGTCAAAAGCGCAGCCTGCGTGTACTCTTTCGTCGCCTCATTGTTGCCGTCCTTGATGGCGTTGAGCACCGCCTGAAGGGTGCGGCCCTTGACCAGCTTCATCGAATAGAACGGGCGGCTCTGCGCATCCACGCCCACGTTGTAGATCGGCACGATGTTCGGATGCGCCAGCAATGCCAGCACCTTCGCTTCCTTGGTGAAGCGCGGGTCCTCGCCACTCTCGATGATGCTGCTCACCTTGACCGCCACCTGACGCTCAAGTTGCGGATCCTCGCCGAAATAGATCTGCCCCATCCCGCCCC
>JBIKSY010000383.1:0-3137 GCA_044348365.1 Chthoniobacteraceae bacterium | reverse complement strand
ATGGTGAGGCGGGCAGACTCAGACTCAGCCCGGGCTGGAGCGTGAAGCGCGAGCTGAGGGCGAAAAGCAGCAGCGCCAGAAACAGAACGTTCACCAAGGGGAGTACGTGAAACAACTCCACCCGGAATTGGAAGGTGCGCACCAGTTTCATGGCAGGAGGTCTCAATCACCCGCGGCCGGGGGAGTCCTGGGCACGTGACCGCTCCGAGGGGTCAAATTCCAAAATATTCGGATTCCGGCGGTTGTCGGTGATCAAGTTGACCACTTCAATCCCAGCCCGCTCCAGGTCCCGCATCAGCGCTGTGAGGCGGGCAGAGAGGTAGCAATATGCCAAAGCGCAGGGAAGGGCCACTATCAGCCCTGCCGCAGTGGTCAGCAGACTTTGGTAGATGCCGCCGGCGATGTCAGCGGAACTGGTCAGTCCGCTTTGGGCGCTGATGCTGCCGAAGACTTCAATCATTCCTGTGACCGTGCCCAGAAGCCCCAGTAACGGCGCCACCACCCCCAGCCCGGCAAGAAGTCCCAAATGCCGTTCCAGACGCGGCACCTCCAGTTGCCCAGCTTCCTGAACAATCTCCTTGAGTTCAGCCCGTGCCGCGCTGTGCCGAAGCACGGCCGCATGCAGCACCCTGGTCAGCGGAGTCGGATTTCCTGCACACTCCATTTGAGCCTCTGCCCAGCGCTGGTGGCGGATTAATTCGGCAAGTCCACGCAGGAAGTCCCCCGGTGGCATGCCCACGCGGTGGAAGTAAAGGGTCCTTTCAAGGAAGACGGCTCCAGCTAAAATGCTGCAGAACAGCAGCAGCCACATGAGCGGCCCTCCTCGCTGCATAAAGTCGATCATTCTGCTTTTCTAAGGGATTTTTCGCCTCGATGCAAGGGCAGCACGGGCAGGGAATCAGCCGCGAACGCGCTACAGGCTTGTCCGAACCGCTGAATTTCTCCATAAAGCCCGCCTTCGATGACCAACCAGCAACACACCCTAGCTTCCAGCGCCTCTTTGAGCGGTTGCTCGCTGCACACTGGAGAGCAGGTGACGCTCACCGTGCGCCCGGCGCCCCCCGGGCACGGCCGCAAATTCAAACGGCTGGATCTTCCTGAACAGCCAACGATCGACGCCTCCGTCTCCTTGGTTAAAACCGTGGAACGGGCAACCAGCTTGGGCGAGGGGAGCGTTCAGGTGCACACGGTCGAACACGTGCTTTCGGCCCTAGCAGGTCTGGGCGTGGACAACGCCCTCATCGAGATGGACGCCAACGAGCCCCCCATCGGCGACGGCAGTGCCTTGCCCTTCGTCCAGCTCATCCGACAGGCGGGTATCGCGCCACAGGACGCACCTAGGCCAGTCTTTGAACTACGCGAACCGCTTCATATTGAAACTACGGGCGGTTCACTGCTGACCCTTCTTCCCTACAACGGCTTCAAGGTGTCCTGCACCCACGTCGGACCGGGAGGCCGTTTTACGCAGTACTATTCCGCCGAAATCACCCCGGAGCTCTACGAAAGGGAGATCGCGCCCGCGCGCACCTTCGTCTTCTACGAGGACGTCAAGCCCCTCCTTGAAAAGGGTCTGATCAAAGGCGGCAGTCTGGAGAATGCGGTGGTGGTCAAGGGCGACTCCATCCTGAGCCGCGAGCCCGTGCGCTTCCCTGATGAATTTGTCCGGCACAAAGTGCTCGATATCATCGGAGATCTGGCCCTCTTCGGCCGCTACATCAAGGGCCACCTGATTGCCATCAAGCCGGGACACGGTCCCAACGCGGAGTTGACCCGGGCCGTGGCCAAGCAGTTCGCCAAGGCGATGGCAATGGTTCCGCCGGTGGTCACTCCCAAGGGGGGCTCCGTGATGGACATCAACGATGTCATGAAGTTGCTGCCCCACCGCTACCCATTCCTGATGGTAGACCGCATTGTCAGCTTCAGCGGGGAAACCCAGTGCACGGGGGTCAAGTCGGTCAGTATCAACGAACCCTTCTTTCAGGGACATTTTCCCGGACAACCCATCATGCCTGGCGTGCTCCAGCTCGAGGCCATGGCCCAAGTCGGAAGCATCCTGATGCTGAACAAGCCGGGCAACGCTGGGCGCATCGGCTACTTTATGAGCGCAGACTCCGTCAAATTCCGCAAACCGGTGGTGCCGGGCGACACCCTCTTCATCGAGGTTGAACTCGTGCAACAAAAGCGCAATATCGCCAAGGCCCGCGCGCGCTGCTTTGTGAACCAAGAAGTCGTGTCGGAAGCCGAACTCATGTTTGGCCTGGTGGACCGGTGAGCCTCGTGAACATCCATCCCACAGCCGTAGTCCATCCCTCCGTCCAGATTGGGCCCGGCTGCGAAATCGGACCGTACTGCGTTTTGGGCGAGGGCGTCCGACTCGGGGAGGGCTGCTGGCTTCAAAACCACGTCACCCTCATGGGCCCGTCCCTCGTGGGCGCTGGCAACCGGTTCTTCTCCTTCTGCTCCATCGGCCAGCAAACTCAGGACCTCAAATACGCAGGCGAGCCCACCTACTTGGAAATCGGCTCCTCCAACAACTTTCGTGAGTTTGTGACCGTCAACAGGGGGACCGCCCCCGGTTCCTACACCCGCATTGGCAGCGGAGGAAACTTCCTCGCCT
Organism: Chthoniobacteraceae bacterium; assembly: GCA_044348365.1. Classification (GTDB taxonomy): domain Bacteria; phylum Verrucomicrobiota; class Verrucomicrobiia; order Chthoniobacterales; family Chthoniobacteraceae; genus Chth-196. The sequence goes on along the minus strand of JBIKSY010000383.1, from coordinate 520 downwards.
ACAGCCACGTCGCCCACGACTGCATCGTTGGTGACCAGGTGATCTTCTCCAACAACGGCACCATTGCGGGGCACGTGGAGGTCGGTGACCACGCGATCATCGGCGGTCTGACCGCCGTACACCAGTTTTGCCGTATCGGGGCCCACGCCATCACAGGGGGGTGCTCCAAAATCGTGCAGGATGTCCCGCCTTATATGATCGCCGACGGAAATCCGGCGGTGATCCGCGGCGTAAACCGGGTGGGACTCGAACGCCACGGGTTTGACGCCGAGGCGCTAAAGCTCATCAAGGACGCGCATCGCATCCTCTACCGCAGCAAACTCAATCTCCAGCAGGCCGTGGAGATGATGCAGGTCGAACTGCCCCCGGGGGCAGCGCTGGACCGGTTGCTTGAATTTCTCCAGTCCAGCAGCCGCGGGGTCATCCGCTAGACGCGTGGCGCAGCGTCCGGATCCGCTTTCTCCTTCTACCGTCAGTTGCCCTCGGCCGGGGTGCCCACCGAAAGGACGATCTTCCCGGC
>JBIKSY010000382.1:0-3149 GCA_044348365.1 Chthoniobacteraceae bacterium | reverse complement strand
GATGCGCTCAGATGGAGCCGTTTCCGCCCCTCAAAAGTGGTACACTTTGAACCCGGTTAATTCGACCGGTGGTGGTACAGTTTGACCGACCGCTGACAGTTCGTTACTGGTGAGCGCAAATTCGGGGGTCTCCATCATCACGGCATCTCTTTCAGACGGCACCAAAATGAGTGGCGCCACTTTTGTAGGCCCCAATGGCGGAGGGTTTCTTTACGGTTCGCTTTACACAAATTTGGGGTCCGTGGTGGGGCGACTGGATATCGACTCGGACAACAACGTTACGCGGAACCCCACTTGGATGCGGCCGGATCTCAGTGCAAAACCTGCACTCACGTACCGGACTGGGTTTGCCCCCATTGAGCTGACTGTAAACGGCGGCCTCTATGTGCCACCCAATCGAGGTGCGTTGATTTTGGGGCTAAGCCCCGGGGCGGAAAATGCGAAGGTGGTTCTAAGCGGCGGTGGCTTGAGCAACAACATTTTGAAGTTCGCGCACCGTGGGACGGCTGTGAATGGAGAACTCTATGTCATGCCACGGACCGAGGGGCGGATTTTCAAACTGTTTGCCATACGTGAAAGTCTGGCCGAGAACAGGTTAACTGTGCTGCAGTTTCTGCTCTCACCTAGCCGGCATTTGCCCTCGCTGGCGCCAGTAAAACTCCCTGCACATGGGAATCCAGAAAAAGGGGCAGGGAGACAGCATGGATGGGGTGCTGGTGAACAAGTTCGGCTCTTTTTAAGGTAGAGGGACCTCGCGCCGCTCACCAAACTCATGGCATTTTTCAGACGAATGAGGACATCCATTGCCGTTACCATCATGGTTTTTGCCGCGCATGTTGGCGCATTTTTGGCGTTTGCCGCCGACCTGCGGGTTGCAACGATCTTCCGTGAACACGCGGTGCTTCAACGTGACAGCCCGTTGCCGATCTGGGGCTGGTCCGACCCTGGCGAGGAAGTTGTCGTATCCTTCGGCGGGCAGGAGAAGGCCGCCCGTGCGGATGCCGAAGGCCGGTGGAGCCTGACACTCGACCCCATGGTGGCGAGTGCTCAACCGCGTGACCTTTCCGTTCACGCCCGGGACACTTTGACCATCCGCGACGTTTTGGTTGGCGAGGTGTGGCTCGCTTCCGGGCAGTCGAACATGGGGTATTCCCTGTCGCAAGCGGTCGGGGGGGCGGCTGCGGTTGCGGCCGCTGAGGACCCGCAGTTGCGGTTCTTCAAGGTGGAGCAAAGGACCGCTGCCGCGCCAGAGTCCGACGTGGTGGGGACATGGCAACTCAGCGTTCCGGAGCACAAGCGAGGCTGGTCGGCGGTGGCGTACTGCTTTGCCCGTGATTTGCGAAAGCAGCTGGGCTGCCCGGTGGCGGTGATTCAGTCCTCCTGGGGGGGCACGAGGGCAGAGGCGTGGATGAGTCTGGATGCCCTGCGCCAGGAACCGCCTTTTCCCCACTATGTCTCGGCATTCGAAAAGGCCCTGGCCAGACATCGCGAATTGGAAAAGCAGCCGGAGATCGGCCGGCGATACGCCGCCGATATCGCTCGTTGGCATAGTGAGATCATACCCGCCTACGTCACCGCTAAGCGGGCCTACGATGCGGCCCGGGCGGCCGGCCGGGAAGCGGGCCCTCCTCCGCAGACAGCAGTGCCAGAACCGCAGAACCCCGACCCGACAGGGGCACCCAGTCCCTCGCGGCGGCCAGGTGCGCCCACGATCGCCTACAACGCGATGATCGCACCGTTGGCTCCCTACAAAATCCGCGGCGCGATCTGGTATCAGGGGGAGGGAAATGGCGGCGATGGGCTTGAGTACCGTTCGCTCCTTCCAAGGCTGATTGCCGACTGGCGCAGCCTCTGGGGTGAGCAGTTTCCGTTTCTTTTTGTACAGCTGCCGGGTTTCGAGACCGAGACCATGAAGCGGCAGCCCGAGCCCGCCTGGGCGTGGCTGCGGGAGGCGCAACTCCTCTCCCTGCGCGTGCCGCGGACAGCGATGGCCGTGGCGATCGACGTGGGCGATCCACTCGATGTGCATCCCCCAGCCAAGTGTGAGATCGGCATGCGGCTGGCGCTCGCGGCCAGGAGGGTGGCGTATGGCGAGGACATTATCGCCTCCGGACCGCTCTATAGCCACGCGGAATTCGCCGCCGGCGCGGCCCGTATCGGATTTTCTGAGACGGCAAGCGGGCTGGCCATCGGCCGCGCTCCCTGGCTCCCCGCCCACTTGGCCCCGCTGCCCGGGGACCGACTCACGGGCTTTGCCCTCGCTGGCGAAGACCGGATATGGGTTGAGGCCGAGGCGCGGATCGAGGGGAATACGGTCGTCGTATCAAGCCCCCGCGTTCCCCTGCCGGTGGCGGTGCGGTACGGATGGGCGAATGCCCCGCGTTGCAACCTCGCAAACAGCAACGGCCTTCCCGCATCCCCGTTTCGCTCCGATGACTGGCCGCCGGTCGAGGCTCCCCGGTAGGGAAAGCGGGCCGAAAAAAGGGGGTGGATGTGATCCTTGACCCAGGCAGACCCTTTGTCCCTCCGGAGTGGACAGGCAAAAATATTTGGCTTAAGTCGCTGCCACGCAGGCCATGGCGCGGCCCGCGATCCAGCCGGTGGTCCAGGCGGCCTGAAAATTAAAACCGCCGGTGATGCCGTCCAAGTCCAGCACCTCCCCCGCAAAAAACAGGCCTTTGTGGAGCTTACTTTGCATCGTCTTGAACTCGACCTCCTTCAGGCTCACTCCGCCACAGGTGACGAACTCGTCCTTGTTCATGCTCTTGCCGGAGACGGGCAGTTCGGTGCGAAGCAGCGTTTCAATTAAAGCGAGTACGCCGGGCCGGGGCAGCTGGTTCCAATGCACCTCAGGCCCGATGCCACTCAAGGCTACAAGGATCTCCCAGAGCCGCGAAGGCAGGCCGAAAAGCGGGGTGTTCACCACGGTCTTGCCCTGCTGGCCCGCGCGCGTGGATCGTAACTTGGGGGACACACAAACTATCAACCGTAACTTGGGGGACACACAAACTATCGATTCAACGTATACGCCCAGCGAACTGCATCTACCGGTAGGCGTGCCCGTGCGGCAGTCTTTCCGGCATGCCGCGTTCCTCGTCAACCAGCCGCCGCCACCGCAGCGCGTCGGAAATCCGCAAACTCCTCTCCCG
>JBIKSY010000381.1:0-3151 GCA_044348365.1 Chthoniobacteraceae bacterium | reverse complement strand
AACAGCTTTGACCACGCGGACCAGCCCGCCCGTTACTCCCACACCCCGCCACGCTGGCACGACCTTTTTCCGGAGGTGGCGCGCCACCGGGCCGAACCGGATGATCCCCGCTGGGAACTGCCGGTCACGGAGGTCTCCTGGTGGGACGCGTTCGCCTTCGCTCGCTGGGCCGGACGGGACCTGCCAACCGAAGACGAGTGGGAGGCCGCCGGCCGAGGCCCGCGGGGGCTCCTGTTTCCCTGGGGGGACGAACCGGATCCAGACCGTACCAACGTCAAGCGACTCCCCCGTCCAGGCGAGGTACCGGGTGCCGTGGCGGTGGATGCACTGCACGATGCAAGCGCCTTCGGGGTGCGCGGCCTTTCGGGAAATGTTTCCGAATGGACCAGCACCTTCAAAGAGAACCAGCACATGGTGGCCAAAGGGGGGCACTTCAATGCGCCCCTCCTGACCTTGGATGCTGCAAGCCCGCTGCCGCCCGAAACCCGCTCTCCCTCGCTGGGATTCCGCACAGTCGCCCGCAAATCCGCCCGCCCCTGAGCCAGCCATGCGTACCCGAACCCCGATCTTTCCGCCGCTATTCCTGTTGCTTTGGCTAACTTGGGCCGGCGTCTCCAACGCTCAAATCCACGCCACCGTGCGGTTCGCGCACGAGACCTATCTCGCCAGCGAGCAAGTCATCGCAACGCTCACAGTCACCAATCTGGCAGGACGGGACATCCTCCTCAAGGACGGGATCACCGAAGACAGCTGGTGCCACATTCAAGTCAAAGCGATGCGGAGTGAGTCGCCCAGCTACCGCACCAATCCTCCGAAAGTTCCGAGTTTGTCGTTGAAGGCTGGAGAAACCGTCTCCCGAACCATCCCCCTCCACGATTTTTTTGAGTTACCCAGCACCGGCGCATTCAGCGCGAAAGTTTCCATCAGCTACGGAGCCTCGAGGACTCAGTTTGTAACCCCTGCCGCCTTTTTCAACGTGGATCCCGGCCACAAGATCTGGAGCACTACCGTTGGCGTACCCGAAGGACAGGAGGAGGCAGGAACGCCCCGACTTTTCTCGGTCCTGTCCCTCCAGCGGAAGGACGGAATGTTTTTGTATGCAAAGCTTGAGAATCAAAGGGACGGTTTCTACTACCCCCCTTACTTTCTCGGCCGAATGCTCGCGGCAGTGGCTCCGCAGATGCAGCTCGACAGGGAAAACAACCTGTATGTCTTGCACGCCTCCAGCGACGACACCTACATCCTTTCTCAAGTCGATGTCGCCACCGGACGCTCAGGACAAGCGGTCTATCGCTCCAAAACCCCCAGAACCGGCCGCCCCAGCCTCTCGCGTCAGCCCGACGGCAGGCTGGCCATCTCCGGGGGGATTCGCGTCAGCGAGAATGAGCTCAGCGAGCGCAACGCCCCGGAACGAGCTAAGCTTTCCACCCGTCCCGACGGATTCACGGCCCCCGGGAACTGAGCCTGCCCCTCCTGTCTCCCCTACATTTGCCACCTGCCCCATGTCCGCATTGTCCCTGATTCAGCGTCCCCGGCGCCTGCGCACTTCCGCTGCAATTCGCGCCTTGGTGCGCGAAACGGTGCTCCTCCCGAGCGATTTCATCCTGCCTTTGTTTGTCAGCGAGAAACTGGGGGCCCCTGTCCCAGTGGCGAGCATGCCCGGGGTTTCCCAGTTGACGGAAGCGGCCCTTGTCGAGGAGGCGCGAGCTGCATACGCCGAAGGGATCCCGGCTGTTCTACTGTTCGGAATTCCAACGGCAAAAGATCCCGAAGCCTCCCAGGCCTACGCCGAGGATGGGGTGGTCCAGAGGGCGGTGCGTGCGCTCAAGGCGGCGGTGCCCGGACTTTTGGTCATCACCGATGTGTGCCTCTGTGAGTTTATGAGCCACGGCCACTGCGGGGTGACCCGCTTTGAGGGCGGCCACGCCCACGTGCTCAATGACGCCTCCGTCGAACTGCTGGCACGTACCGCCGTTTCCCACGCAAACGCCGGCGCCGACATCGTGGCCCCCTCCGATATGATGGACGGGCGCATCGGGGCGATGCGGTCCGCTCTGGATGCGGCAGGCTTCGAGCATACTCCCATTTTGAGTTACGCCGCCAAATTTGCATCCGCCTTTTACGGGCCCTTCCGGGATGCGGCAGAAAGCGCTCCCAGCGCCGGTGACAGGCGGGGATACCAGATGGATGCAGCCAACGGAAATGAGGCTCTGCGGGAGGTGGCGCTCGACCTTGAAGAGGGCGCGGACATGGTGATTGTCAAACCCGGACTGGCGTACCTGGACATCATCTGGAGGGTGAAGGAGCGGTTTGGAGTCCCTACGATCGCCTATCAGGTCAGCGGCGAGTACTCGATGCTGAAGGCTGCGGCAGCCCGGGGTTGGCTGGATGAAAAAAACACCCTGCTTGAGACCATGACGGCCTTCCGTCGAGCGGGTGCCGACCGCATCATCACCTACGCCGCCCGGGATTTGGCGCGCTGGCTGCGCTCTTAGCCCGTCGGGCACACGCTGCCACAGAAGCGCGCTTCCGCTTCCCTCATTGCGGAAAACCGCCTACAAACCGGCCAGCCTCACTTTCCACTTTCGGATCCCACACATGCCCAAGCGCAGTCAACTTTTCCTGCTTCCCCTCACAGAATCCCCGCGACCGGGCCGCCTCTGGGTCTTTCTGCTCCTGCTCCTGCCGCTGTACCTGCCGTTTGGATGGATTCTTCTGAGGCCGGGTCCCTTTGACGAAAAGCGCTTGCTCTGGCTCAAATCCTGGCCGGCACTCCCAGGTTTTGTCGTCCAGTCTCTAGAGGTTTTTGACGGCAAACCCGTCTGGGCAAGCTATGCGGCCATGGGCGCCCTGACCGCCGTGGCGCTGATCGTGCTGTTTCAGCTGGGGCGGACAAGCCGTTCTGGACTTTTTTTGGCTGTTGTGCTCGCCGCAGCTTTTTCGGGCTGGAACGCTTGGCTTGCCTTTCAGGCCTACTAGGGAGGGACCACGCTCCACCAAACAGAGGCCAACTGGAGGCGACAGCAACCGCCTTCAATCGTTGTGCCAAGTCCGCTTCCCGGGCCCGAACGGCGCGTCATCCGTTTGACTTTGCCTGAGCTGAGCCTTCTTTCCTACCCTTTCCCCTCATCTCCCGCCCCATGCGCTTTCC
>JBIKSY010000016.1:0-32780 GCA_044348365.1 Chthoniobacteraceae bacterium | reverse complement strand
CGTCCTTGCGCCACTGGTAGGTCTTTGGGTCCGTCCCCGTGGCCACGACGGTCAACGCCAGCGAACCGCCCGCGCTGAGGGTACGCCCGATGGGCTGCGTGACGATCGCCACGGGCTGGTTGAGCGCCAGCTTCGCCACGGCGCTCACCACCGGCGCCACCGGGTTTCCAACCACCACATCGTAGCTGGCCACGTTGGCTGCGGAGACCGCCGAAATGGTGTAGGTTGCGGACGTGGCGCCGGGAATAGCCACGCCGGCCCTGCGCCACTGGTAGGTGAGCGGGCCCGTGCCGGTCGCGGTCACGCTGAAGGTCGCCGAGGCGCCCGGGTTCACGCTCACATCCACCGGCTGCGTGGTGATCGTCACCCCGGCATTCACACTGACGACGGCCGGCTGGCTCGTTGCCTTGCCGACGGCGTTGCTGACCACCACCGTGTAGGTACCCGCGTTTGCGAGTTGTACCGCCGCGACCGTGTACGTGGCCGCGGTCGCCCCGACGACCGGTTGCCCGTCCTTGCTCCACTGGTAGAGCAACGGAGCGGTCCCCGTCGCGGTGACGCTCAGATTTAACGGCGCACCCGGATTCAGGGCTCTGCCAACGGGTGGCGTGACAACGATCGGCGGGACGCTGACCGCCAGCACCGCAGGGTTGCTGGTGACGCTCCCCACTGCGTTGGTCACCACCACGTCGTAGGTGGCCGCGTCCGTCGCCTTGGCAGCGACCACCGTAAAGGAAGCCGAGGTCGCTCCAGGAAGCACCGCCCCCGCCTTGCGCCACTGGTAGGTCAAGGTGCCGCTGCCCACGGCGACCACCGAGAAGGTGACCCGCTCGCTCAGAGCGACGCCCAACCCGATCGGCTGCTGGGTGATCCGGGGCAGTGCCAACACCGACACCTCCACCTCGTTGCTCTGCACCACGCCAAACGGATTGGTCACCCTGACGCTGTAGAGGCCCGCGTCCGTGAGGGCGGCGGCCTTGAGGGCGTACGAGGCGGTGGTCGCGAGGGGAATGTTGACGCCGTTTCTCTGCCACTGGTAGGTCAGCGGCGCCGAACCCTGGGCCACAACGCTGAGCGTCGCGGCAAGCCCCTGTTTGACCACCACCGCCACAGGCTGCGTGGTGATCGAGGGCGGCACGTTTACGGCCACAAGGACCGCCATGCTTTGCACCGTTCCCGCCTGATTGCTCACCTTTACAGAATAGCTGCCGGCGTCGGACAGTTGCGCCGCCGCCACCGCGTATTCGGCCCCCGTGGCACCCGCCACCGCCGTCGTCCCCTTGAACCACTGGAACGTCTGCGCCCCGCCCAAGGACGTGCGCACCCGCAGTTTAAAGGACTGGCCCACCAACACCGACACACCGGTGGGTTGCTCCAAAATACTCGGCAAGGCCACGATCTGCACCGCGGCAGGCGCGCTGTCTGCGCTTCCAAACGCGTTGGACACGGTCACCGTGTACACCCCGGCGCTGCTCAACGTCGCAGGTGTGAGCGAGAGGGTCGCCGCCGTGCCGCCGACAATCGAGGCGCCGTCCTTGTACCACTGGTAGTTCAGGGGGGCGGTCCCCGTGTAGGTTGGGGTCAGCACCAAGGCGGCGCCCACCGCAAACGAGCCTCCCGCAGGCTGCACCGTGAGGGCCGGGGCCGTGGCCAGCGCCAGGTTTGCCGCAGCACTGGTGACACTCCCCACCCCGTTGGTGATCTTGACCGTGTAGGCTCCCGCGGAGGCGGCCGAGGCATCGGAAACCGACAGCGAAGCGTTGGTCGCACCAGTCAGGGCGACAGCCCCCTTGAACCATTGGTACGTAAACGGAGCCGTCCCGTTCACCCCGACGCTGAAGCGTGCCGTCTGGCCCGCCAGCACCAGCACAGACTGGGGTTGCGTTACCACGGTTGGCGCAAAAGCCATTTCCACCGTGGCCGGAGGCGTCAGCACGCTGGCGGTGCCGAACGTCAACCGCACGGTGTAAGCGCCGACGTTCGCAGCGCCCAAAGAGGCGATGTCGAAGCTCGACCTCGTCGCACCGACGAGTGCGGTACCGTCCTTGAACCATTGGTAGGCCAACGTGCCTGCACCGATGCCGACCGCCTCGCACGCCAGACCCACCGGCTGTCCGCCGGCAGCCACCACCGACTGCGGTACGCGCAACAACACCACCGAATCCACAGGCACCACGGCCTCCTTGATTTCAATGACAGAGCCCGAGCCGAACGTGGTGACGTTCTGAACCGTGCCGCTGGGCCATTTGACGGTGATCTTTTCCAAGGTCGTAGACGCGCCAAGACCGAAGGTCTTCACCACCGTGTAGCCCTCGCCGAGGTTCCCCACGTACTGGACCTGTTTGCGGCCGCCGGCAGTCAACTCAATGACCGCACCCTGGCCGTCGCGCGGGGAACGCACCCCTTCCAAACGGACGCGCACCGACTTGGCGCCGCGGCTGGCGGCCAGGTTCCGGTACACCTTGTAAAGGTTCTGGGTCGAGGCCTCGTCAAAGGCACGCACTACCAAATCCTGCGCGCCGTCTCCGTCCCAATCCGAGAAGTACCCGTCCATCTGGAGGCGGCCCGCCCCCAGCGCGGCGTCGACGCCCCATTCGGTGGTCATGTCCCGGAGCGGGGCCGAGACCTTGCCGCGCCAGAGACGCGCCTGGAGGTTTTTGGAACCATCCGCCCCCAACCACACCGGGTCTAGGACGCCGTCGAGGTCCGCGTCCACTTCCGAGAAGAGCCGGTGCCTGATCGCGGCACCCACGGTGAACTCGGCGGTGCGCGCCGTGAAGGTGCCGTCCCCGGCGCCTTCGAACCACTGCGGCGTGGTGGCCTCGGCGGTGCCTTCGGCGGCGGAGCCGTTGACCAGATCCAAGGTGCCGTCCCCGTTGACGTCGACCACCTGGAACCTGGAGAGTTCGTTTCCGCCAACGAGTCCGCTGTTGAAGACCTCGGAGAACAGGGACGCCGAACCGTCGTACACGTGCACCTCGTCGAGGGCGACGCCACCCCAAACCAGCAGCGGCGAGTTTTGAGTAAACGCCAGCAGCGTCGTTTCGGAATCCGCGACGAACTTCTTCGAGTAGCGGCGCCACTGCATCTGCTGGTGGGTGCGCGGCAAGGCGTGGCTGACGACCTCGTTGACGAGCGCGGTCTTCCCGAGCACTTCCACCTTCACACCTGCGGAGCTCTGGCGGTTGTTGGCGTTCCTGGAGTAATCAAACTCCACCACGTAGCTGCTGCCGATCTTGGTCTTCAGGGTCTGCTGGAACTGCACCACGTCCTGATTGCCCGAGAGATCCACGGAAACCTCACCGGCCGAGCTCTCCCAGTAACGCGCCGCGGCACTCCACTGCACAAAGTCGACGTTTCCAGACTTCACCGTCCAGCCAGGGGCACTAGTGGCGGTGTAGAAACCGGATTTGCCGCGCTCAAAGCCCAGGTTTTCAAACCCGCCGTTGAACACCAAATCCGTTCCCGGCGCGCGCTCCAAAATGTAGCCCCTTGGGGTGCCCGCATTCGACTGGGTCGACCAGTCGCCGTTGGCCGCCGCGCTCAGGTAATTGAGCGCCGGATCCTTCGCCGGCACCCATTTGGCCGTTGCTCCGGAATTCACCGGCGTAAAGCCCCAGACCTCGCCTGTGAGCCAGCGCCACTGGCCGTCCACCGCGACATCGTTTGCCCCAAGCCACCAGCCGCTTGTCCCGGCCGAGAAGCCCGTCAGTGCCTTGACCGCCTCCCATTCCGCCTGGTTCGCAGCCACCAACAGGTGGCCGCCCTTGCTTTCCGCGTCGGCCTTTGCGGCCTCCCACGTGAAGCTGCCGGTCACCAACTCGTAACGCGCCGCCGCGGCAAGCGCTGCGTTGGTCTTCCACTTGTTAAGGTACACGTGCGCCGGACGGCGGCTGCCCGTGTCCTCGGGCGAACGCCCCGCGGTTTCGAGCACCAACAGGTCCGCGAACCCGTCGTTGTTCACGTCCGCCAGGCTGAACACCGGCTTCGCCCAGAAGAAGGACTGCACCTCGCGGAACTCCGTGAAGCCGCCAGTCGTGCCCCAGCTCCGGCGGCCGGTGGCGTCCGCCGTACCGCTGCCTAGGAACACGCCGATCCGTCCCGGACGGGCGGTGCCGGCCACGGTGTAGTTGCACACCAGGTCCAGCAGCCCGTCGCCGTTCATGTCCGCCACTTCCAGTTCTCCGGCGTTCTGGCTCCACAACGTTCTGGCCTGCAGCACCACAGCGGGCGAAACCGTCTGCGCCTTAAAGACACCCGCCGTGCTCAGGAACACCCGCAGTCCGGTAGCGTTCCAGGAGGCGATATCCTGCGCGCCGTTGTTGTCGAAATCGCCCACCGCCAATAGTCCGCTACCCAAATCCAGCGGCAGGCCTGCGGCCGCAGTCACCTCCTCGGCGGCAAACTCCCCGGCAGCGCGCCACAGGCGCACAGCCGATTCCTTGCCGTTGACCACGCGCACCAGCCGGTCCACCCGTACACTCGCACCCGCGTCCACCAGCGCCACCAGCGTGTGTTCCGGCAACCTTGCCGCCGCGCCAGTGGTGACCTCCGTAAACAACGCGTCCTGCGTTTGCGCCGTCTTTCCGCCGAAGCGGTCCTGGCGGTACCCCATGTCCGCTGCCGTGCCGTCGGCTTCCTTGGGGAGGCCGGGGGCGGCTGCGTCGAGGGAGGGCGAGCCGGTGCGCAACGCGAAGTTCTTCGCGGCGACATCCGCGAACAACGGGTCAGCGGTGATGTTGCCGGAGCCCAAATTCAGCAGCGAGACCTGAGAGGCCACCGCGCCTCCTTCGATGTTGGAGTACTCGATGCGTACCATCGTCCCCTTGTTGTTGGGGAAGGGCATGGCCCCGAGTTGCTGGCCCGTGTTGCCGCGCACGATGCTGTTGCGGACCACCAAGCGGCCTGCGTCCCGGACAGCGAGACCGCCGACCTGTGCGCTGAAGGTGCCCACCGTGTTGCCAAACACCGTACAGCGGTCCAGTTCGCAGGTCCCCCGCTCCGTGAACACCGCGCCACCCGCTTCCGAAGCGTGGTTGGCGATGATCAGACAGTTGATGAGCTGGGTGGTTCCCCCCGTGGAGTACACACCGCCCCCGAAGGAAGCCTGGCTCTTGAACCGGATGCCGGCGGCGTTCCCGTTGCCTTCGATGATACAGTCCTGCACCACCGCGCTCGTCAGGATACACACCCCGCCGCCGATAAACGTAATGGCGGTCGCCGTGGCCGACAGGCTGCGGCCCGTCCCACCTGCGATCTTGAAGCCGCGCAGCTGCGAGTTGAGGGCCGCCGCGTCGATGAACACCGCCGTGTTTCCGGCCGGCGCCTGGATCACCGTGTCAACCGGGCCGTTGGCGGACTCGATGACAAGCGTCTTGCCTCGGTACTCGACGCGTTCGGTGTAAGTGCCGGGGCCGACCTGAATCTGGAAACCGGAGCGCGCAGCCTGCACCGCCCTGGCGATGGTCAGGAAGGGCGCCGCCGAAGTGCCGGTGCCCGTCGTGTCATTGCCTGTTTTGGAAACGTACAACCGGTCAGCATCTACCGCGGGCACCACGTCCAAAAAGGCGGGAGTGCTCGTCACCGTGCTGACGCTGTTACCGACCACGACGGTGTAGGAACCCTCGTCCGAGAGGGCTGCCGCCGCGATGGCGTACTCCGCACCAGTCGCGCCGGAAAGTGCGTTCCCGTCGCGGTACCACTGGTAGGTCAGCGGCACGCCGCCGGTGGCTTCCACGCGGAGCGTCACCTGTGCGCCTTCGGGCACCTTGTACCCGACAGGCTGCACCACGATCGCCGCGGGCGCCACCGCCCCCTCCGGCGGGGTGTTTTCAGCCGTGTACAAGGCGGTTACTTCCGCCTGAGTCAGGACCTTGTTGTAAAGGCGGATGTCGTCGAGGCAGCCAAACCACTCCTGGTAGCCGTCGCCAGAGCCGGAACCGATGCGCAACGGCCCGGTGTTGGGCGCCACGGCGCTGGAGGTCACAGCCTGCGCCGTCACCCTTGCGCCGTTTCGGTACAGGGTAAGACTGCCGCCGTCAAAGGTGAGCGCATACATCTGCCACTGGCCGTCGACCAAGGTGGCCGTGCCGCCGGTGACATAGCCGGTCTGGGCGCCACCGCCGTTGATCCTGTCGAGCGTGCCAGTGCTGAAGCCCGCACTCACCGCGTAGGAGGAGTCCCGCAGATCCTTGCCCGCCCGTTTGCCGAGCATGAAGGGGTTCACTTCCGCGAGGTTTTCACCCGCGAACTCGGGCTTGGCCCACACCACCACGGTGTATCTTTCGCCGGGCTGCAGACTGTCTGCGTGCGGCACCGTCACGTTCTGTGAAACCAGCGGTTTCGAGAGCGGGTTGAGCTTGCCGGAGAACCGCAGCGCGGAGCTGGCGATGCCGAACCGGTCGGGGACCGTCTGCACGTTGGCGGCCTTGCCGTGGTTGAGGAACGGCGTGGAGTCGCGCGTGTCGCCCGCAAACTTCCAGTGCGCCATCAACCCCTTCCAGTAGGTGGACGGCTCGCCGGCCACGGTCAGCGCGGCCAGTTCGCTGCGCACGGTGTTGCCAAAGCGGTCTTTCACGACAACCGAGTAATCGCCGATGGAGTACTTTCCGACGGAGGCCACCAGCAAGGTGTCATCCTTGGCGAAGGGCAGCGTGGCGCCGTCCTTGTACCACTGGTAGGTCAACGGCTCGGCACCGGTGGCGACCACGCTGAAGGTTCCGCGCGCGCCCAGCGTGAGTTCCGCAGCGGCGGGCTGCGTGGTGATACGCAACGCAGGCCGTGCAGAGACGACTGCGGTGTCGCTGAACACCCGGCCGACCGGGTTGGTCACCTGGACCTTGTAGGTCCCGCCGTGGGTCGTGGCCGAGAGGGGGCTGAGCGACAGCACCGAGGCCGTCTGTCCGGACAGCACCTCGCCGTCCTTGTACCACTGGTAGCCCAAGGGCAAGGCGCCCGTCGCCGCGACACTCAATACCGCGGAGGTGCCTTCCACCGCGTCGATCCCGACCGGTTGGGTGACGATGCGCGGCAGCGCCTGCACCGTCACCGTCGCCACCTTGGCCGAGGCGACGCCCACCGCGTTCCTCACCTGCACGGTGTACACGCCGGATTCTGAAAGCGTGGCGCTCGGCACACTGAGGGCCGCGGCAGTCCCGCCGACTACGGCAGTCCCGTCCTTGCTCCACACAAAGCTTAACGGAGCGGCACCGGTCGCATTCGCTACCAACTCAAACGCCGCGCCTTCCTTCACTGAAAGGTTCTCCTCTAGGTTCAACACCCGGGGCGCCAGGTTCACGACCACCAGAGCCGCCGTGCTGCTGGTTTCGCCCGCAGGATTAGTGACCGACACCGAGTACGAACCGCCGTCCAAGGCCGAGGCTTTTGATATCGCCAAGGCTGCGGTGGTCCCGCCCACGATCACGCTGGAGTCCCTGTACCACTGGTACTTGAGCACAGGCGAACCGGTGGCGGTCACGCTCAGCGCGATGGGTGCGCCCTCGTTGACCGTCACGTTCGCCGGCTGTTTGGTGATTTGCACCGGCACCAGCAACGCCAGCGCCGCCGCCGTGCTCGTGACGCTCCCCGCTGGGTTGGTCACCTTCACTGAATAGGAGGCCACGTCCGTCGCACTCACTCCCGGGAGGGAGAGGGTGCGCCCCGTCTTGCCGGCAAGCACGGTCGTTCCCTTCGACCACTGGTAGGTGAGTGGTGCGGTGCCGACGGCGTCGACGGCAAATACGACGTCGGTTCCGGCCACCACGCTCACGGCCGCCGGCTGGGTCACGATGCTCGGAGGCACCGCGACTTCGAGGCGCGCCACGGCGCTCACGGCCTTGGTCACCCCGTTGGAGGCCACGACTTGGTAGTCGCCAATGGAGGTCAGCGCCGCTGCGTTGATCCGGTACGTGGAGGAGGTTCCGCCTGTGAGGGCGGCACCGTCCTTGAGCCACTGGTAGGAGACCGTGCCGGACCCCACGGCGGTCGCCGAGAAGACCACCAGCGTGCCCGTGGCCACCGTGCGCCCGATCGGTTGTTCGGTGAACGTCAGCCAGCCGGGCACTACGGTGTTCTGCCTGATCTCAACCACCTGTCCAGCCGGCACTTCGTTGAGGTACTGAATCTGCCCGTTGGGCCAGGTCACCATCACCGCCGAGGCGGTGGGCGCGCTGCCCAGACCGAACAGAAGCTGCGTTGCCACCGGAGAGCCGTCGGAGGAGAGATTCCCCACGTATTGGGTTTCGGAGCGTTCGCCGCTCACCACCGTCACGCGAGCGCCCGTGCCGTCCCGGGGCGATTCCACACCCACGAGGCGCACGCGCAGCCAGCGGCCGCCGCGGTCGGCCGCGTTGTTGCGGTAGACCTTGTAACGCCCCGCGCCGGAGCCTGTAGCACGCGCCACCAGATCCAAATCGCCGTCCCCGTCCCAGTCGGCGAGATAGCCGGATAGCCCGAGGTTGCCGGAGGGCAGTCCCACGTCGACACCCCATTCGGTGCCCACCTCGGCAAATTTTCCGCCAGCCATGCCCCGCCACAGGCGGGCCTGGATGTTGGCAAAGTTGTGCAGCCCGGACCACCAGCCGTCCATGCGGCCGTCCAAATCAATATCCGCCACGCGCGCCACGTGGTGGTAGTAGCGGTCCGACCCCACAAACGGCGCTTTTTCCTGCCGGTAGGTCCCGTCGCCATTGCCGTAGAACACCTTGGGTACGGATTGCGAAGGCCAGTCGGAGGAACCGTTGACCAAATCCAACAGACCATCCCCGTCGACGTCGACGCTCAGGAAGTTGCTGAACTCGCTCGCGGCGGTGATACCGGCTTCCTCCACCTCCTGGAATGCGGGCTCCCACTCGAGCAGGTAGCCGAGTTTGAGGCCGGCCGCAGCCGTCTTCCACTTGCCGCTGTCCTTGGCGGCATACACACCCGCTGTCCCGCTGCCTGGCGCGCCGCCGTCCCAATCGGTGTAGCCAAAGCCTTCGCCGGTGACCCAGCCCCACTGGCTGTTGTCGTACTCGGCGCCAAGCCACACATCCTGGGCGGTCACGCGGGAGGTCAACTCCTCCAGAACGGCCTGCCATTCGGCTGCGTTTGAGACGGTCAGCAGATGGCCACCCCGCAGCACGGCGTCAGCCTGCGCCTCGGCGAAGGTGTAGGAGCCGGAGATGAGGCTGTAGCGGGCCAGACCGTTGGCACGCACCTTTGGCGGTTCCACTCCGCCGGTAATCCCGAGAGTGAACATGGCGAAATTTTCCTTCTGGGGAACCGTCCACGAAAACGCGGACAACCCGGACTTAAACTCGATCACGCCACCGGACTCCCTGCCCTTGACGGAGTTGGGCGAGGTCGTCTGCAGGGGCTCGAGCTGACCGCCCCAAAAACCGCCCCCGCTGGAGAGGACGCCGACCTCACGGTCAAAGGTGTACGACCCCGTGGCGGAGCCTCCGAGGGAGGTGATCGCCATCAGCAAGCTCGGCAGATAAACCGGTTCGCCGGTGGTGGGATCCGTGAAGGAAATCCGGTTGGTGAGCCCGCTGTAGCCTGAAACGGCGATCCCGTTGCCGGCCGGAGGAAGACTCACCACATTGGTGGAGAGGAACGTCTGGGGATAATTGAAAACGCCAAACAGCCAGGCCGGCCCCTTGGAGTTGTTGAAGATCGAGTAGTTGTCCACCTCACCCTCGTACACCACGTTGACGCGTCCGCCGCCCAGCGAGGGGGGCAGCATCAGGTAGCCCGTGGCCCGGGTGGCGTACTGGACGCCATCCTTGATGATGGGAAACGAACTCGGCGGACCGTCCCAAACCACCCAGTTGGTGCACAGCGCCGCGCCGGTTCCGGAGCCCACAAGCCCGCCGGTCGCACCGACGTTGTTGAGATACACGTGGGCCTTGTGGCTCACATGCGTGTCCGAAGGCCAGCTGCCGTCGGTCTCCAGCACCACCAGGTCAGGCAGACCGTCCGCGTTGGAGTCCGTGACGCTGAAGTGCGGCTTCTCCCACGGAAATTTCATGATCTCCTGCAGGCCGCTGAATCCGTCTCCGGCCAGCCACACCCGACGGCCACTGCCGCCATCCAACTTGGCCGGGTTGGTGAACTGGGCAATGTGCCCGGGATCCTCCCCGCCGTCCTCATAGTTGAACACCACATCCAGATCCCCGTCGTTGTCCAAATCCGCCAGGGTGAAGGTTCCGCGCGCCTTCGGGAACAGTTCCACCGCGCGCTCGTTGAGCGAGGCGGCCACGGGGGACGCCTTGAACAGGCCGGCAGTGTTGAGGAACACCCGCAACCCCGAGTCGTCCCAGATCACCAGATCCTGCGCGCCGTTGTTGTCCACATCGCCCACCGCGTAATAACCGCCCATGCCGGGCGCCAACAGATCCTTGGGCAGGCCCGCAGCCACCGTGACGTCGCGGTACCCGAATGCACCTGTCACGCGCCAGAGCTGCAAGGTTCCATCCGCCACGCGCACCAGCCGGTCGGTGGCACTCCCCTGCCCGCCGTCGACTTCCGCCAACAGTTCATGCTGGGGCAGGCGCACGCTGTCGGTCACGTCCGTGAAGAGCTGGCTTCCAAATGTCACGGCCTCGCCGCCGAAGCGGTCTGCGCGCCAGCCCATGTCGGCTGCGCTGCCGTCCTTTTCCTTGGGCTGGCCCGGGGCGGCCTTGTCCAGCGCGGGCGAACCCGTGCGGAGGGCGAAGTTCTTCGCAGCCGCGTCGGCAAAGAGCGGGTCGCTTGAAATGTTGCCCGTCCCGTTACGGAAGGTCTGTGCGCCGCCGCCGTCGTTGGGCGCCTGGATGTCGGAGTACTCCACCGCGATTTCGGTGCCCACGCTGTAGGGCCAGCCAAACGCCCCCAGCTGCGAGCCGGTGTTCCCCCACACGATGCTGTTGCGCACCAGCATCCGCCCGCCGTTGCCCACGGCAAGACCGCCTTGGGTCCCGCGGAAGGCCGTCGCCTCGTTCCCGAACACGGTGCAATGGTTAAACTCAATGCTGCCGCTTTCGGTGAAGGTCGCGCCGCCGCTAGCCCAGGCGTAGTTGCTGAAAATCAGACAGTTGACCACCTGCAGTTTCCCGCCCACCGAATAGATCGCACCGCCAAAGGTGGCGGAGTTGACCTTGGGCGTCCCCTTGCCATTGGCTTCAAAGATACAATCCGAGATCAGCGCGGTGGTGGCGCAGTGCACCCCGCCGCCGTAGTAGTCCGTGCCGAAGCTCGAGGGCGTGGGTCTTCCGGTACCCCCCGTGATCTTGAAGCCACGCAGCTCGGAATTGGCCGCCGCCGCGTCGATGTAGACGACGGTATTTCCGGTCCCGCCCTGCAGGAGGGTGGACGCCGCGCCCTCGGAGGAATGGAGGCGCAGCGATTTGCCGGCGTACTCGACCCGCTCGGCGTAGGTGCCCGGCCCGACCAAAATGCGCGAGCCACCGGTGGCCGCTTTGACGGCTTTGCCGATGGTGACGAAGGGTTTGGCCTGGGTCCCATCACCGGTGGTGTCGCTGCCGTTTTTGGCGACGTAGACGGTGACGGTGCTAACCGGATCCAACACGTCTACGAGCACGGCATCGCTCCACACGGAGCCGCCGCCGTTGGAGACGCGTACACGGTAGCTGCCCTGCAGGGTTTCGGTGACGCTGTTGAGCGGGAGTTCCTGGCTGGTTGCGCCGGTGATGTCCACGCCGTCCTTTTGCCACTGGTAGGAGAGCGGGGTGGCGCTGGTCGCCTCGACCCGGAGCAGGCCGGAAGTGCCGGGCGGCATCCGCAGCCCCACGGGCTGCCTGGTGAGCACCGGCGGGATGGCCTTTTCGGCATCGTACAGGGCCGTGATTTCGGCGGCGGACAGAGCGCGGCTGTAGACGCGGACATCGTCGATGGAGCCGTGGAGGCGGTAATCTTCGGTGTTCGCCGCGTAGAATCCTCCTAAGTAGACGAAGTTTCCTGAAGTCTGGATAGCGGTCGTACTCGTCTTCGTCTGATCCTGCGCACCGTTAATATACAGCGTGTGGGTATTCCCTGAGCGAACCATCACGAGGTGCACCCAGTTACCAAAGCTCATGAGGCTGTTTGCAAACAGCTCCCCGACCCGCTTGCTGGTGGAAAGCGAGAGATCATTCTGATAAAATCCTACCTTGTTCCTAAAGGCTGAGGCGTATGCCGGACCGGACCCACCAAAGCTGAGAAAGGCATTTTCTCCTGAAGCAAAGTACGGGTACGAATTTGAAAAGTCTTGGGCGTTGACCCAAATGGATAGCGTGAAGTCCGCATCAAATCGGGTATGATCCAAGGGTAAGCGGATTTTGTTACCTGCTGCCGGAAACGTATACCCGGTAGCTTTCCCAAACCGATCCGTGCTGAGCGATCCGCCCAAAACGGTTCCGTGCAGGCCGGTGCCGCTTTCGTCGTTGGCATTCCCGTTGAACGGGTAGTAGGCGAACAACCCGCTCCAGATGCCGGAGTTTACCCCCGTGATCGTCAGCGCCGCTTCGTTGCTGGTGACGGTTTTGCCCATGGCGTCGGCCACGACGACGGTGTACTTGCCGATCTGAGCCGGGGCGACGTTCTTGAGACTGAGTGTGGCCTGGTCGGCGCCTAAAATTGGGGCGCCGTCCTTTCTCCACTGGTAAGTCAGCGGGGCGAGGCCGGTGGCCGCCACGCTGAAGGAGGCCGTCCCGCCGACCACGGGGACCGTCACGGGCGCGGGCTGGGTGGTGATGGTGAGGTTTAACTGCGCCGCCGTCCGTTCGACTTCGAGGATGTAGCCGAAAACTTCTGTGGGATAACTGTTAAGGATGTTGTTCCACGTTCCCTTTGGTTCGCTCCTCAGGTTTACGTGGAGGTAGTTTTCAGTGAGGAAGTCGGGCTGGCCCGGCCCCCAGTTGGTGTAGCTGTAGGGTTCGCCCGTGACCCAGTTCCATCCCACCTTGGGATCGGAAGAACTCGAGGTGCGAGAACCCCCGATCCAAAGCGAAAGGTTGGAGTCGGCACCCGTTTGCCGCGCAATCGTGCTCCACTCCTCCTTACTCGTGATCGTGGCCAGATGGCCGCCGCGTGTCTCCGCATCCGCCTTGGCTTCCGTCCACGTGAAGCGGCCTTTGACAACGGAGTAACGGTTCTGGACATTCGTCCCCGTCAGCCCCGAATCCGGGTTGGTCGGATCGGTGCCGTTTTTGATTTCGTCGCTGTCGGAAATGCCGTCTCCGTCGGTGTCCCACTTGGTTCCGTCGGTGAAATAGCCGCGCTCAAACAGGTAGCCCCACCGGACGGTGTTGTTGGAGTCGTTCCACAGGAAGCCGTTGGGTCGGTCTACGTAGCGCGAGTCTGTCCACAGCATGAGGGTGTTCTCGCTGGTGGCGCCGTTGGGCTCCTGCCAGCTCGGCCCGCGGCCCCACTTGGCGAAGCCCCACTTCTCGCCGGTGATCCAGCGCCAGCGGCCCTCGGAACCCTCGTCGGTGCCACCCAGCCACAGCGTGGTGTCCGTCACCGCCGGACCGACCACCGTCTTGATCGCCTGCCATTCCGCCTCGCTCGTGATGGTCGCCAGATGGCCGCCCTTGGCCTCAGCGTGCGCCTTGGCCTCGGCCCAGGTGTAGGAGCCGCGCACCATTTCGTACCGGCCCCAGCCGTATTCGTACGCATCGCTCAACCCGTCGCCATCGGTGTCGACCACCTCGCTCTGGCGGTAGAGGGCGAGCACGTCGGCGTCACCCAGTGCGCGGTTGTACCAGCGCACGTCGTCGAGGGAGCCCGTCAGGCTCGTCGCACCCACGGCGGAACCGAGCAGCAGCGGGTGTTCGTTGGCCACCTGCAGGTCGGCGGGCGTGATGTCGGTTTCCACGCGCTTGGTTCCGTCGACGTAGAGGGTCATCTTCCCCTTGCGATCGTACACGGAGGTCACCAGGTGCCATTTGTTGTCGCCCAACGCCGCGGAGTCCGCAGCCCGCTTGGCAGCAGCCGCCCCGTTGCCCCAGAGGGTGGTGCGCGCCCCGAGGGTGGCCGTGCCCTCCACCCCGATGGTGGCGGTCCGGAACTTGACGGTTTCCACGGAATCCCAGGTCCACTGGGTGGTCAACGTCGTGGAAGTCACCGGCGGGGTGAGCAGTTCGCCGGTGGTGACGTTCTTGAGCTCGATGTTGCCGATCTCCACCACCTCGCCTGGGCCACTCCAGAACGCGAACATGGGATGCTGGCCGGATGCGGTGAGCAGCGACTTGAAGCGCCAGCGGAATTCCACGTGGTCGCCTACTTTCTTGAACCCCTGAAACTGGGCCGCCGGCGAAACCGATTCAAAGTTCCCCGAGTAAGGCGCCGTGTACCAGGAGGCGGGATAAAACTCGAACTGATCCCCAAACCCCCACTCGTAGCTGGCTGGCAGGACCGCGCTGATCTCATACACATTCCCCGCCACCAGGCTCACCTCGCCCACCGTTTGCAACCGCTGGTAGTGCCAACCCGCATCAGCCGTGGACAGTTTGAAATACGTCACCGACTTCGAAGACAACGTCGCCGCCGCGCCCCCGCCGATCCCGATGCCGCCGGCCTTGCTAGGGTCCATCTTCGAGAGGAGCCAGCTTTCCGCTGCGCTCGAGGTCTTCACCCACGCCGACAACGTCGCGTCGGACTTGTTGAGGTCAAACGCGGCCCGGTCGCCGACTTCAAAATAGGCGCCGCTGCCCCCGAAGGAAAACGCACCGGTGGCCGAACCGAACCGGTCCGCCGCCGCCGCGGGCGTCCCGCGCATCGTCGCGTGGTTGGCGAAGCCGGAGGAATCGAGTCCGTTGCCGTCCAGCTTCCAGTGGCCGACCAACCCCTGCCAGAGGCCGGCATTGACGCCGGTGACCCCGAGGGTGGCCGTGGCGCTGCTGACGTTTGCGTATCCGTCGCTGACGACACACGCGTAGGCGCCAATGTGCCGGGGCTCCACCCGGGCAAGCGTCAACACCGCGGCCGTGGCCCCCGGAATCTCCACGCCGTCCTTGAGCCACTGATAGAACAACACCCCGCGCGAACCGGAGGCGCGCACCGCGAACTGGGCCGCCGCACCGGCGTCGACCTGGAGCGACTTGGGATCCTGCACAATCACGGGCGGCAGGATGTCTCCCCCATCGGGCTGGCTGCCGAGCGCCTCGATTTCCATGGAAGTCAGGGCGCGGCCGTAGATGCGCAGGTCGTCCAGCGCGCCGGCGAAGGCGCCGTCGTACAGGCTGCTGCTCCGGCCCAGGTTCAGCGTCTTCGCAAACGCGGGGGCTGCAGCCATCAGGCCTTCGGCGTCGAGCCTGCCGTTGACGTAGAGGAAGCCGCGGCCGGCCTTGCGCACGGCGGCGACGTGGTGCCACTTGCCGGCTTCGAGCAGGCGCGCGCCCTTGAGGGGCACTCCGCCCACCGAGTACAGGAGGGCCCGCGGCCCGCGGCCCGCGCTGGTGGAAAGCTCAAACTGGCCGGACCCGAAGTTGAGGATCTGGGGGGCGGGCGTGTCGGAGTCGGCGAACTTCACCCAAAGCACAACGGTCGAGTCTCCCGCGGCGCGGAGTTTGTCCGCGGCACCAAAGTCCACAAAGGCGGAGACGGTGCGGGAACCGGCAAACTCCAGGGTGCGGGTGGCGCGGTTGAAGCGGTCGATGCCGGCGGTGGGGCCGGTCAGGGTGCCGTGGATGGCGTTGGGGCCTTGGTCGATGGCGTTGCCGTCGAGAGGCCACCAGGCGAGCAGGGAATCCGTCGGGATGGGTGGCGGATTGGCCATGGTCACGAGCGCTTTTTCGCTGGTGAGCTGCTTGCCCGCCTCGGACACGACCGCCCAGTAGGTGCCCACGCCCGACCGGGTGAGGGCCGACACGGACAGCGTGCCGGAAGTCGCACCGGAAATTTCCTGACCGTCCTTGAGCCACTGATAGGCGACGTTCCCGGCGCCCTCGGCCGCGACGCTCAGCGAGAAGGGAGCGGCAAAGTTGACCGCGACAGACTCGGGCTGCCGAGTGATGCGCAGGGCGCCACCGGTGCGCTCGAGCAGATAGCCGGGCAGACGGTAGGTGCCGGGCAGGTCGTTCCATTTCCCGTTGGAGTACATCTCCACGTTGTTTTCGGAAGCGGCACCGAAATAATCGTTGGGCTCGGAGGGCGACCAGTTGGTGAACCCGGTGGTCAACGCGCCGTTGAGCCAGCGGAAGGTGCCGTTGACGGCCTCGTCCGAAAGGCCGATCCAGAGGCTGACGGCGTCGGGGCCGACCTGGAGGGCGTTGCCTTGGCGCAGCAGTTCCGGGGTGGAGAGAACGGCGGGACGGCCGCCGCGCTTGGCGGCGTCGGCGACGGCCTCGGGCCAGGTGAAGCTGCCGCGGACGACCTCAAACTGGGCGGCGGAGGGTTCGACCACTTCCAGCCACTGGTTGCCGGGGACGTTTGTGGCTTCGGACACCTTGCCGCTGGGCCAGTAGACTTTGACGAGGTCAGCGGTCTTGGAGGAGCCCAGGCCGAAGGGGAGGTTGCTTTGCTCGGCCCCGGTGTTGTAGCGCACGGCGACGTAGCTGCCGTTGCGCACTTCAATGCGCGCCCCGGTGCCGTCGCGGGCGGAAGCCACGCCGGTGAGGCGGATTTTCAGGTAGTTGGAACCGGCCTTGGCGGCGTTGTTGCGGAAGAGGCGCTGCGTAGAACCGTCCCAGGGAGCCGCGTTGACGAGTAGATCTGGAGCGCCGTCGTTGTCGAAGTCGGCGACCGTGGAGGAGTAGTCGCGGGAGCCCGACGGGTAGGTGAACGTGAAACCCCAGTCGGAGGAAACGTCCTGAAACGCCTTGGGCCCCGTTGTTTTCCACATGCGCAGCGGGCCGGTGGAGAGCCCGCCGAAGTAGCGGCCCAAACGCGACCAGAAGGCGTCGGAGCGGCCGTCGAGGTCAAAGTCGGCGGTGCTCAGCACAAAATGGTAGTCGCCGCTGACGCGTTCCAGCACCGGTGCGGGGCTCTTTTCAAACACGCCGGTGTCAGAGGACCAGTAGGCGTGCGGATACGACCCGGCCCAGGGCCAGTCGGAAGATCCTTGGATGAGGTCCAGCCTGCCGGTGCCTTGGTAATCGGCGAAGGCGAACCCGTAGTCGGCCATGCCGACCAGGGGGGTGGCGGTTTCCTCGAAAACGCCCGCGCCTTTGTTGACGAAGAGGTGGAGCGGCCGCTGCTGATAGTTGTCGGCAGTGGAGGTGGAGGCTTTTTCGCCGAGGATGAGGTCGACCTTGCCGTCGAGGTTGAGGTCTGCGGCAAAGATCCCGCCGTAGCCGTAGGGAAGGCTCAGCACATCGGCGACGCGGGCGAACCCGGCGGCATTGGGCGCCCAGGACTGGCGGCCGTCCGCGCCCCGGGTGCCGTCGTTGTAGACGCAGGCGACGCGGCCGGGTTTGGCGTCGGCGGCGGATCTGTAACGGAAGACGAGGTCGAGGTCGCCGTCCCCATCCGGGTCGGCGACGAGGACGTCGAGGACGGTTTTTTGGAGCTCGACGAGGCGGGCATTGACGGCGGCCGGGACCGGGGTGTCCTTAAAGGTGCCGGCGGTGTTGAGGAGGACACGGAGGCCGTTGGGTTCCCAGAGGACGAGGTCCTGGGAGCCGTTGTTGTCGAAGTCGGCGATCAGCAGGCGGGAGCCGGGCGTCCACTTAAAGCCGGCGGGCAGGACCTTGGCGGAAACGTCGGTGAACTGAAAGGGGGCGGGCTGGGAGTAGAGCTTGAGGAGGTCGTTGTCTACGGAAAGATAGAAGGGGGCGGCGCCATTGGCGTTAGCGACCTCGCGCATCCAGGCGCTGGAGTAACCGGTGAGGCCGGTGACCTGCGGGGTGACATCCTGAAAGAGCTTGGCGATGGGCTTGGTGTCGAGGGCACCCAAGGCGGAGACCGCGGCGCTGCCGGAGCCGTCGGCGCGGCTTCGGGCGAGGCGGAAGCCCTGAGGCGCGCTCAGCCCATCCCGGCTAATCGCAAGCGTCGGCAAGCTGAGGCCTCGGTGCGCAAAACGAGGGTGACTCGCGTCGTAGCCACACGGTCCTCCCTTCACGAGTTTGTATACCCCAGATTCAACACCACGAGGGTCTTGTCCGCCGATATAGGACACCCCGTACCAGTCCCAACACCACTGCCAAACATTTCCCACTATATCATTCAACCCGTACCCGTTTGCCGCAAAACTCCCCACTGGACTTGTGTACGGTTCCGAGCCCGTTTTGTAAGTCGGATGAAAATCATTGAGCGCCCTGCTTAAATCATACGCAATGGCACTGCTCGCTTTGTAGTTGGCTTGGCTTTGCGAGATCGTATCCCCCCAAGGGAAGCGTTTTCCCTTCAACCCTCCTCGCGCCGCAATTTCCCACTCCGCCTCGGTGGGCAGGCGGTAGCCGTTGGCGGTCCAGTCACAGGTCACTGCGCTGCTCGTGCCGGTCTTCAGCACCGTTCCGTTGAGCTTGTAGCACGGCGTCAACCCATCCTTTTCGCTGGCAGCGTTTGCCCATTTCACCGCATCGTACCAGCTTACCGTGTGCACCGGATGGTTCGTCGCCTTACCCCCTCCTGCAGCCAGATCCGTGTAGCCGTTGCTGCCTGCCCAAGTCCGCACCGCGTCCCACTGGGCCTTGGTGGTGGCGTTCACTGACATGGAGTATGCGCTGAGCGTCACAGACACCGTTCCTGCGTTGGTAATATCCGCATCGCCGATGAGGTTCCCCATGGAATAGGTGCCTCCGGGGATGGGGGCGAAGCTCCCGCCCGCTCCGGAGAGGAGCGGCGTCACCCGGAAGCGGACGTTCGCAGAGCTCACGTTGGGAGCTTCCGTACCGGCGTTCCAGACGATCTGCTTGGAGGTGCCTGCGGACACTGTGGCGCCCACGTCGCCGGTGACGGACGATAGGGCCGTGTAGGTCGCGCCCCCGTCCACGGAGAACGCCAAGGCGATACCGGCCGAGCCGCCCGTGAGGGTGTAGCGCACGTCCACCTGCTTGGAGCCGTCGGTGCGCGGGGCGAAGGTGACGTTGGACACCGGGCTGGTGGTCGCGCTCCCCGGGGCGGGATCGACCGCTTTGACCGCGAGAAAGGCCAGCAGGCAGAACGCCAGGGCCACTAGGAAGCGCAGACCGGGGCGGAAGGAGGGATTTTTCATCGGGAAGTCGGGAAGGGTGGGAGGTCGGAAAGATTTGCCTGCGGACTGGGGGCGGAAAGTGCGGGGGACAGACGCGGCGAAAGCCGTGCACCGGCGGCGGCATGAAACGCGTGAAATCCGCCTGCGGAGAGGCACGGCGAGGGGTTGGCGGCGTCCGCGGTCTGGCCGGAAGAGATTAATTTTGGGCGGATCATCCTAGTTGCGCGGTTGCGCAACAATTCAAAGCACAGGCCATGCCAAGCACCGTACGGCAGGCACATTCCATCGTAATGTTGCAGAGGCTTGAGGGCGCGGTGGGTCCCGTTCGTTGTCCGTGGGCGGATTAGCAGGCATGGGGCTTTCTGGAGGCGCCTGACCGTTGCTTGCACCGAGTTGCGAGAGCGGTGGCAGGACAAACACGCAATCCGCTGTTTTTATGAGCCGGAGTGTTCGGCCGCGGACGAGGCGGCGCGAAGGCTGCAGCGTGTGCAACCCTGTGGGAACGCTTTGGGACGCCCTTTCAGGGCTACGTCCATTGGGGGATGTGTTTCCCACGGCGTTGCCGTGGGCTGACGAGAGAAATGCACCTTCGGTGCGCCCGGAAGGGGGACGTCCCCACCCGAATGCGACGTCCCCACCCGAATGCGACGTCCCCACCCGAATGGGACGTCCCCACCCGAATGGGACGTCCCCACCCGAATGGGACGTCCCCACCCGAAGGCGACGTCCCCACCAGAATGGAACGTCCCCACCCGTGTACGCCCCAACGGGGCACCCTTCTCGCAGCCCATGGCAACGCCGTGGGAAACCCCGCCCCCACACGGTCACGCCCCAACGGGGCACCCCAAAAACACCGCGTGACATCGGCATGGGAACCCCAAACGGTTTGCCCGCGCTTTGGGACGCCCTTTCAGGGCTACGTCCATTGGGGGATGGTTTTCCCACGGCGTTGCCGTGGGCTGACGAGAGAAATGCACCTTCGGTGCGCCCGGAAGGCTCCAGACGCCCCAACCGCCGGGCGCCCGGAGTTTTTAGGCAAATTTCCGGGCCTTTCACGGGTATTTCTCTGGTTGGCCGCCTCGATGCTTTCCCTAGGGGCGTCCCCTCTTCAAAATCTTCCCAAATGAACCGTCCCCCGTTCGCCTCCGCCCTCCTTTCCACTCTGGCGCTTGCCTGCCTCGCCACGCCAGCCGCCCAGGCCCAGTCTTTTGCCCGGAAACAAGTCCTCAACGACTTCTGGGCCGAGGGTGCCGCCGTGGGAGACTTCAACAAGGACGGCGTGCCTGACCTGGCCTACGGTCCCTTCTGGTTTGAAGGCCCCGACTACAAGGCGGAACACGCCTTCCAACCCGCCACCGCCACCTGGCAGCTGACCAAGCCCGACGGCGCCGTCGAAACCCGGCCCGGATTCATGGGGGCCAAGAGCCCCAAGAACGGGTACTCCGACAACTTCCTCGCCTACACGGAGGATTTTAATAAGGACGGCTGGGACGACATCCTGGTGATCGGCTTCCCGGGTAAGGAAACCTTTTGGTACGAAAATCCCAAGGGCGGCGCAGGGCCTTGGGCGAAACACCTGGTGCTCGCCTCCGTGGACAACGAGTCCCCCGCTTATGTGCCGGTCACCGCCAGCGGCCGCAAGGGACTGGTGTGCAGCAGCGGCGGCTTTCTGGGGTTCGGTCTTCCGGTGGAGGGCAAGCCCAACGAACCATGGACGTGGCACCCGATTTCACCGAAGGGGCCGTGGCAAAAGTTTACGCACGGCATCGGGATGGGCGACCTCAACGGCGACGGGCGGCCCGACCTTTTGGAGGCCCGCGGTTGGTGGGAGCAGCCCGCCTCGCTGGAGGGCAACCCCGAGTGGGCGTTCCACGAAGTGCTCTTCGGAAAAGGCGGGGCGCAGATGCTCGTCACCGACGTCAACGGCGACGGCCTCGCAGATGTTGTCACCAGCATCCAAGCCCACGGCTATGGAGTGGCCTGGTTTGAGCAGACCCGCGAGAACGGGGTCGCCGGCTGGAACAAACACCTGATCGTGGGTGAAAAGCCCGAGGAAACCCCGCACCACACCGTCTTCTCCCAACCCCACGCGCTGGCGCTCGCCGACCTCAACGGCGACGGCCTCCCGGATCTGGTGTGCGGAAAGCGCTTCTGGGCGCACGGCCCCGCCGGCGATCCGGAGCCCAACGCCCCCGCCGTGCTGTTCTGGTTCGAACTCAAGCGCAACGGCGGGCAGGCCGAATTCATCCCCCACCAGATCGACGACGACTCGGGCGTCGGCACCCAGGTGACCGTCGCCCCGCTGGGCACCGACCGGAAGCTGGGCATTGTCGTGGGGAACAAGAAGGGCCTGTTTACCTTCGAGCGCTAAACCCACCGTCCGCAACGCAGCCCGCTTTCCTTCCCAAAATGAAAAAGTCCACCCTCGCCGCAAGCTTCCTCCTCCCAGCAGCCGCACTCCTTGCCCCCGCGGTTCTGCGCGGTGAGGTGACCGACTACCGTTTCCGGGTCGAAGTCCTCGCCGCCGGCATGCCCCAGCCGATGCAGCTCAACCTCGCCCCGGACGGCCGCATTTTCTTCAACGAAATCGGCGGCACGCTCAAGGTGTGGAAACCCAACCTCCGGGCCACGACCATCTGTGGCAAACTTGAGGTCTTTAACGGACAGGAAAACGGCTTCCTCGGTTTCGCCCTGGATCCGAAGTTTGCCGAGAACCAGTGGATTTACTGCCTGTATTCGCCCACGGACTTTGACGGGCAGCGGTTGAGTCGTTTCACCATGAAGGGGGACGTCCTGGACATGGCCTCGGAGAAGGTGCTGCTGACCTCCGCCGAGCAGCGTCTCCAGTGCTGTCACCACGCCGGTTCCCTCATGTTCGATCCGCAGGGCAACCTGTACATGTCCTCCGGAGACAACACCAACCCCTTCGGCTCCAACGGCTTCTCGCCCAGCGACGAAATCGCCGGGCGCGAACCCTGGGACGCACAGCGCACCTCGGCCAACACCGACAACCTCATCGGCAAGATCCTCCGGATCCGCCCGACGCCCGAGGGCGGCTACACCATTCCAGACGGCAACCTCTTTCCAAAGGACGGCTCCGCGGGGCGGCCCGAGATTTTTGTGATGGGCTGCCGCAACCCGTGGCGCATCAACATCGACCCCAAGACCGGCTGGCTGTACTGGGGCGAGGTCGGCCCGGATGCGCGCACCGCCGGACCGCGAGGCCCCCGTGGCTACGACGAGATCAACCAGGCCAGAAAGGCCGGCTTCTTCGGGTGGCCCCTGTTTGTGGGCAACAACTTCGCGTACGCCCGCTACAACTTCGAGACGGCCGAGATCGGCGAGACGCACAACCCGGCCAAGCCCCTGAATCTGAGCCGCAACAACACCGGTCTCAAGGAACTGCCCCCCGCCCAACCGGCCTATATTTACTGGCCCTACGAGGAGTCCCCGGAGTTCCCCATGCTGGGCACCGGGGGCCGCACGGCCTGCGCCGGGCCGGTGTTCCATTACAACGCTTCGTTTGAAAAGACCAACGGCTTCCCGGCCGAGTACGACGGCTCGCTGTTGTTCTGGGACTGGCAGCGGCCCTTTATGAAGTGGGCGCGCATGGACGCCAAGGGGGACCTCGCCGGCATCGACCCGTTTTCGGCCGCCCTCGCCGTGGTCTCCGACAAGGTCAAGGACGAGGAGGTCACCGAGGGCTTCATCGTGCGCCGCCCGGTTGACGCACGCTTCGGGCCCGACGGCTGTCTGTACATGCTCGACTACGGGCTGACCTGGGGCACCAACCCGGACGCCAAGCTCCTCCGGATCTCGTACCTCCGCGGCAACCTGCCGCCGGTCGTCCAGATCCAGTCCGACGTCGCCTCCGGCCGCGAACCCCTCGCGGTGAAGTTTTCCTCCGAAGGCACCCGCAAGCGCGAGGGCGGGGCGCTCTCGTACGCCTGGCGGCTGCAGGGCGAGAAGGCCGTGCTTTCCACCGGGCCGACCTTCGCAACCACCTTTGCCAAACCCGGCAACGCGGTGGTCGAGTTGACCGTCACCGACGCGCAGGGCGCCTCCACGGTCAAGACCGCCGCCGTGGTCGTGGGTAACACGGTGCCCAGTCTGCAGTTTGAGTCCCCGCTTGAGGGCGACTTCTTCACGCCGGGCCAGCCTTTGGCCTACAAGGTGGCGGTCAAGGACCTCGAGGACGGGGAATCCGCCGCCAAGGGCGACCTCATGTCGCCCCGCGTCGTGTTGGAAAGCCGCTGGCTCAAGAACGCCGGGGACAAGGCCGTCATTGATCCGGGCCTTTCGCTGATGAAACAGAGCGACTGCTTCAACTGCCACCAGGTCGAGCAGCGCCTCGTCGGGCCGTCCTACCTGGAGGTGGCCGAACGCTATCGCGGCGCGCCGGGCGCACTGGAAGCGAGCGTGTTGCGGGTGCGCAACGGCAGCAGCGGCGTCTGGGGCCCGATCCCGATGCTGGCCCACCAGCAGCACACCTCCGACGAGATCGCCCTCATGGTGTCGTGGGTGTTCGGGCTCGAGCGAGGAAAGACCACGGAGACTGGCAAGCGCGGTCTGGCAGGCGAGGTGTCCGCCCCCAAGGACGGCGGGTTGAAGATCGGCATTCTCGAGGCCAGCTACACCGATGCAGGCAGGGCCGAGGCGCCGCCGCTGGTGGGCAAGGCCTCCGTCCAACTCCGCACCCGCCGGATCGAGGCCGAGGGCAACGAAACGCCGTCCGGCTGTAAGATCCTCTCGGGGAGTGGCTCCTCGGGCAACAAGTTCCTGGGCTCGATCGCCCACAACCACAGCGCCGTCTTCAGGAACATCCCTCTCCGGCAGGTCGGCGGGTTCACCTGCCGCGCCGCTTCGGGGGGCGCCGGCGGCAAGGTGGAACTCCACCTCAACGCGCCGGACGGCCCGCTGCTTGGGGAGTTCGACGTCCAGCCCACGGGCGGCTGGGACAAGTGGGTGGAGCTCAAAAGCCCCCTCACCCCGGCCCCGGCCGATCCGGCCCGCGCCGATGTGTACGCCGTCTTCGTCAACCCGAAACAGGGCGGGATGATGAACTTCGACTGGCTCCAATTCGACGCGCCCAAGGGCAAGTAAGGACGGTATAAGGGGCGGCCGGGCGCCCCAGCGTTCCACCCACGGCAACGCACGGCCCCGGCTTCCGCCCTCTTCAGCTCCAGCACTTCCTCCCCCATGAAAGTCCCCCTGCTCGCCCTCCTCTGCGCGGTCCTGCCGCTTTGCGCGCGCGCCTCCGACGCCAACGTGGTTGCCCGCGGCAACCTGGAGAATGCGCGGCACAAGTTTCAGGAGCAAAAAAACGGGCATGTCGCCTTCCTGGGAGGCTCCATCACCGAGATGGAGGGCTACCGTCCGATGGTGTGCGAACTGCTCAAACAGCGCTTTCCCCAGACCGAGTTCAAGTTTACCGCTGCGGGGATTTCCTCGACCTGCTCGACCACGGGCGCCTTCCGGTTGGAGGCGGACGTGCTTTCACAGGGCCCTGTCGACCTGCTGTTTGTGGAGTTTGCCGTCAACGACGACCAGGATGCGCACCACACGCGCCAGGAGTGTATCCGGGGAATGGAGGGGATCCTCCGGCACCTGCGCCTGCACAACCCCCGCGCGGACGTGGTCATGACGTTCTTTCTCAACGAGAACTCCATGAAGAGCTACAACTCCGGCGCTGTGCCGCTGCCCGTGGCCGCGCACACCGAGGTGGCGGAGCACTACCAGGTTTCCACCATCAACCTGGCCAGGACGGTGACCTCCCGGATCGCCGCCGGGGAGTTTGACTGGAAGAAGTTTGGCGGGGTGCATCCCGCGCCCTTCGGCAACCGGATCGCCGCCGACATGATCTCGGAACTCTTCGAGCGGCAGTGGGCGGCGCCGGCTGCCGGTACGCCCGCCCCCCACCCGCTTCCCGGCAAGCCCCTCGAGGAAAGCAACTACTCCAAGGGGCGGTTTCTTCCGCACTCCGACCTGAAGCTGGGAGCGGGCTGGGTTGCGGGCGTCCCCGACTGGCAGAAGCTGGCGGGCGGCAAGCGGGAACGTTTCACAAAACTCCCCATGGTGGAGGCCACCCAGCCCGGAGCGGTGCTCACTTCGACGTTTGAAGGCAGCGCCATCGGGGCCTTCGTGCTGGCGGGCCCGGACGCCGGCACGGTCGAGGCAAGCGTGGACGGAGGCGCCCCCGTGAAGGTCAATCTCTACCATACCCACAGCAAGGGTCTCCATTACCCGCGCACCGTGCTTTTCGCTGACGGACTGCCGCCGGGAAGCCACACACTGCGGCTGACGGTCTCCGAAGAAAAGGATCCCGCCAGCACCGGCCACGCCTTCAGGGCGCTGCATTTTGTGGTCAACGGGGGTCGGTGAAACTCCGGGTACCACGCGCCTCCGCCCGGGGTGGTAACTCCACCTGCGCTTCAGCCTCATTCCACCCGGCTGGAGTTCGGATACATGGAGAAGACCGTCCACCGCCGCGGCGGCAGCATCCGCGAGGACAACCACACCCTCACGCTGTGGGTGACGTCCAAGTGGCCCTTCGCCAAAGCCTCCCCGCCTGCCCCTTGAGTCCGTCCCCGAACGGGCGGTTTGACGTGCAAGAGAACGGGCGGCTGCCACCCGGTGGGTGAGGATTTTCACCGCGCCGGCCGGCACGCCCGAAGCCATTTTGAGCCTGCGCGCCCTCGAGGCGGAGAGTTAGGCAGGTAAGCCCGAAAAAGGAATCTCCTTCCCTGCCGTGGCATTTGATCCTTTAAAGCGCGTGGAGGAAGATCAAGCTGGAGGACTCCCCAGTTCCCGGAACATCTCCAATCGCAACATTGCGATGGGCACCAGAAAAAACTACACCCGCGTGTCGTCCTACAAACCCGGGGCCTTTGGACACTACGCGCATGACGGCGACGAGAAGACGGCCTGGCTTCCTGAACCTGGGCAGAACGAGGCATTCCTCGAAATTTCCTGGGGACTTTCGGAGACGGTCGACCGTGTTGATATCCACGAAAAAGGCGGTACCGAAATGCCGCGCCTCTCCCTCGAACTCTACGACGGGAGCCTGTGGAAGCCGATTGCCCACGCTGAGGGATTGCCTCGCAATCACTTCCTCTTCCCTCCCCGCTCCGCAAGTGCGCTCAGAATAAGACTGGCAGCCAACGGCACAGGCGGGGGAATTGCCGAGGTGGAAGTCTACAACACGCAATCAAGCAATCCGCTGCCGCGCCACGGTTCTGACGATCTTGTAGCGGCCATGAAGTCCGCTAATGCAGTGATCCTTTTTGAGGGGAGCCCCTACGCCTACAGCCGGCTTGGGCGCACCCTGATCAAAGCCAGAACTCCCGAGGCCAGCCTCGCTGAAATTTGGACAAAGCCCGTCATGGAATTCATTTGCACCAGTCTCGGTGGAAAAGCGGAGGTCACTGGCGACGAGACACTTCAACTGACACTGAACGCTCACACCACCGCCTTGAATGCCGTGCCGGAATCCAGAATCCTTGCTCGGATCAAGGCAATGGCGGAAGGGGCCGGACTCGGATTCCGGCAGAGGGGTCCGCTGGTATTGGTGGGTGCCGGGCTTGAAGCGCTTGATAACGACAAGGTTATCTCCGAACTGAGCGGTCTACTGGGAAGAAATCCCTCGCTCACAAGTGGGCCGGAAGAATCCGGTTCAAAACCGAGGAGCCACCTTAACCCCGACTCCGAAGTTGCTTCACAAAACAAGCCGGCGGCCGTTATTGCGCCGACCATGACCCGCGAGGGTCTAACCTACGAATGGGCAGGGTTCCGCTCAATGGCAGACCCCGACACCAATGCCGATGCGTGGCTGAAATATTCTGAAGTCAAAGCCGCCAGAACATGGGTTTCCTCGACGCGGGTTATGAATTCCTATGTCAGACCGGAGAAACAGATTCAAAGCACGGAGGACTTTGAAGCACTCAAGAGAGAAATCCGTGCCGCTCCGGAGAAGAACAGTAGCATCGCCATGCGGGCCTTCCTCGAGAAACACCATCGGCAGTTGGCGGCGGAATTTGGTATATACAACACTCTGGGGATCAGTCTGATCAACGAGACAGGGCCCAAGGACTGGCCAGACACCCTGCAAGCCGACTTCACCAACTGGGCAGGGTGCTATGCCCTAAGCTACTATCTGGCAAAAAACTACGGCGTTGCAGCCCACCAGTATGGAAACGAGCCGGACTGGTTCTTCAACCAATCCACCGACAAACAGATCGCGCGCCGTCTGACTCTGATTGCGGATGCGGTGCATTGTGCGGTTGAAGATGTCAACCGCGACCACGACCGCAACTTGAAGGCGGTATTTTCCGCCCCCGTTCTGGCCGGAGACTTCCAAGGGCGCACGGCTAGGATCATGATGCAGAACTTATACCGGCGTTACGACGGCGGCAGCAGTCCGACCCCGTTGTTTCAAATGTTCAACCGGCACCGCTACGGCGATCGGCCGCACCAGAATGCGACGGAGGTCAGGCAGGCGAAGCAGATGATGGTGGAGGAGGCAGGAGAGGTGCTTCCTCAGGTGTTCACGGAACTGAACTATTCGACGGGTCGCCACTGGGGCTTGCCCACGACCACTTTTCTCAACGACAGCCCGGCCGTTTTCACCTCTATCGCAAGCATTTGGGGGTGGATGATGCAGGAGCAGGGAGTCCACGGGATCTTTGTGTTCAAACTCAATGACCCTGGCGTTTGGTCGTGGAAAGGCACGGGGCCGTTCTCCAATGTGATCACCTACTCCATGTATCCGGAACAGGACCCCGGAGCGGAACCCAAAAAGAAAGAACAGATCAGTTACGGCAGCAAAAACTTCGAGGTCTGCAGGCTGTTCAGCCGCGGATTTCATGGCAGTCGGCCGCTCTTGAAAACTGAGATCGCATGCTCCGATCCGGAATATCGCTCGTGGACAACATTGGACGAGCAGACCGGGCGGTACTACGTTTGGTCGGTTCAGGTGGATGAATTTGCAACCTACGAGCTTGAGTTTGACCTGAACAAATTGGATCTGCCGCCCGATGCGCTGATCACTGCCGAAACGGTCAGCGGGGCGCGCCAAGGGGAGGTGACTCTAGTCACGGCGCTGCCGCAGGACCGGAAGATCCGCCTGCAACAGCCGCCCCAGAGCGCTTTATTGCTGACGATTCACCAGCGCCCGCTGAAGCGTCAGACGGTTTATCCGCACGCGGATGCGACGCTCATTCAGGGGGGGCAGTCGGAGAGAAATTTTGGAAAGGAGACGACGCTCCAGATCGGGCGCGACACAAAGAGCGGCTCAAACAAGATCAGTTTCCTGAAATTCAAGCTGCCCGTTGGCACTGCCGAGGTGCAGCGCGCCGTGCTGGAACTGCACGGTCAGAGCCACAGTGCGCATGCCTACGACGGCGGCCTCCTCTTTAGAGTTTATGCGGTGCAGGAAGCTGAGTGGGACGAGTCGGGCATCACAGCGGCGAACGCCCCGAGTGTTTGCAGAACCGTCTCCGCCCTGAAGAAGATCGACCTGCACCACCACCCAGTGGGACATGTGACATGCTTCGCTGCCCCAGCCAAATTAAGGGTGGATGTGACGCAATTGGTGAGGGAGGCCCGGAAAAACAGCAGGGAGGAAGTGGACCTTGTTTTAATCAAGGAAGTGCATTGGCCGGGTGAAAATACGGATCATATTTCAGCCGTTATTTCATCCCGTGAGGCAGGTCAGCAGGAGGCTCCTAAGCTGTATCTGTGGGAGTAGTTCCACTCCAAATGCCGGGGCAGCTTTCTCCTCCGCCTGGTCTGGGCGCTTTCTGGAGCAGAAGTTGCGACCAAAACCCGACACCTTTTGAACCGGACATTTCTCACTGCGAGAGTCTCAGGGGCAGTATCTTGGACTACTTTTCGCTCCTGGTCCGCCTGGCGGTCTCACCAACATCCGCAACTCGCCTCACTCAAGTTGCCGCCAGGCAGCCATGGTTTTGCCAAGGAGTGTACGCGAGTCGCCCTGGATGCCAAAACCCTGAAAGCCGACCGGCCCGGAGTAGTTCAGTTCCTTGAGGATCCGCAGGAGCCCGCCAACCTCGTAGGACCCGTCTCCCAGAGGCTGGATCAAGCGCTGCCAATTCATCTTCCGCGTGTCGCCGTTGTCGGCTCCGTTGATGGTCACGAAGAACAGATGAGGCAAGGCGGCCTTGAGGACCGGTCTCAGATCGCGGTCGCCCTCGACCTTGAGCCAGTGGCACAGGTTGAAAGTGGCACCCACATTTGGCCGGTTCACCTTTTCCACCACGCGCAGGGCATCGTCCACGCGTTCAACCCATGAGCCAAGGTGCGGGTACAGCGCGACCCTCACGCCACTGGCGTGGGCGAGCTCGGCGAGTTCCAACAGGCGCGCCACCACGATCTCATCGCCCGCCGGGTCGGAGGGCTTCAGTTTCGCTTCGTCGCGCGACACGTTGTTTATGGCCAACCACAGCGCCGTGTCCCTGCCTTTCAGTCGACCCACGAGATCCTTGAGCTTTGGCTCTAGCTCCGGCTTGGCGGAATCGAAATCCAGCGTGAGGTAGGTGTTGAAGACTTTGAGTCCCTGGCGGTCGAATGCGGCCAGGTATTCGCCGGAGAGATAGCCGCTCGCGCCGATCCCGGCATAGCCAAGTTCCTTCAACAATGCGGCCTGGTCGTCAGCGCTGCTCCTGAGCTTGCTGTCGCTCAAGCCGGTGTTCATGGCGAAGAACGGGTTTGCAGGGGCAGCGACGCACCTGAGGGAGCCTAGCAGCAGAAACGCCGCGCTTCCAAAATGCCATAGGATGGAATGTCTCATCAGTGGGATAGTGGGTCATCAGTGAACCTTCGGCAACCGCCATGAGTCTTGGAGCGGGCAAACCATAGGCACGATCGCTCCAAGGTCGCCGGAGAAATGTCGGACGCAAAAAACAGAAACCCTAGCGAAGGAGGGTGCGTTTTTTCAGCGGCCTTGTGACGCACTGCGCGCCGTGTTTACGTAACCCGGTGCGCACGCCCACGCCACCCGTTGTGCATCACTTTTCGAGGCCCTGCGGCAAGTCTGTACGCGGCAAGTAGGGCAACACAGTCCGCCTCCAAATTTCATACCCCGCAGCATTCATGTGCAACCGGTCCGCTGCAAAAATCTCCACGCTCGGCAGGCCGTCCGGTCCCAACATGGGATGGAAGACGTCTATGAAGAGGAGCTTTTCATTCTGCTTTGTGAAGACCTCGATGAGGGCGTTGGCGCGGATGACCTCGGCCACCTGCGCCCACCTCTTGGGGTTGCCCGCAATCGAGATGTAGGCGATCGGCGTCTCCGGTTGGGAGGCCCGGATCTTGCCCACCAGTGCACGGAACGAATCAAAAACATCCTCCGCGGTTTTCCCCGCGTTGATGTCATTGCCCCCCGCGTAGACGACGATAAACCGCGGCGTGTGTGCCAAAACCAGCCGGTCCGCAAAATGGGCGAGGTCGCTCAACTGAGAACCGCCGAAGCCGCGATTGAGCAACCGGTGCTCTGGAAAATCAGCTGTCAGCGTCTTCCAAAGGCGAATGCTTGAGCTTCCCACAAAAACGATCCCCCCCTTTTCGGGAGGATTCTCTGCATCACGACTTTCAAAAGCGGCGATTTCCTTCTCCCACTTTTCGGGTCCCACGAGCGTCTCCGCTGAGCAGGCGTTCCCGGAAAACAAAAGCGAAAGAGCACACGTCAGGATCCAGCTACCGACGGGACGCAACAAGTTCATGCCTGGAAACTCGCCAGACCGACCTAACTTTCCAAGTCCTTATCCCCGCCCATCCTGGAGCCCGAGGCAAACGAGGCGCTGAATGGGTTTTCACCCGAAGATGGTGACAGGGCTTAAAGGGGTGGCGTCTTGGTGCTCCGGGTTGTCTGATTGGAGGGGATTTAGGTTTGCCGTGGAAAAACTGCTTGAGAGCGATCAAGCCGGATGATTTTGTTTTGGAGGCGTCTACGCGCCGGGTGGTATAGAACCTTTCTCCAGCCACTTTTTGCCGACCACGCCATCGCTGTGGGGTGGCTGTGCACCAAACTCACCTGTTTGGAGCCGCTCCTGAACCGTCTTTAGAAACCCCAACCACTGGCCTCGTGAAACACGCCAGAGGTGTCCAGAGCCCCCTTCCCGTGCGCACCATCCTATTTCTAGTAATCCCCTTCTTTGCAGTGCTTTCCGCAGGAGCCCAGCAAGAAACCGCCAAAAGCAACACCGCAAACAGTCCGCTTGTGATCGCGGGCACGAGGTCCGAGACCTACCGGAAGGTCGACAACACCGAACTCAGGCTTTGGATCTTTGATTCGGCACGCAAGGCGGACAAGCCTCTGCCCGCGATCGTGTTTTTCTTCGGTGGCGGCTGGAGCAGCGGTAGCCCGACCCAGTTTGAACCGCAGAGCCGTCACCTCGCGTCCCGCGGTATGATCGCCATTGTCGCAGACTACCGCGTTAAGCAACGGCACGCCGCCAAGCCGGCGGACTGCGTGTCCGACGCCAAGGCGTGCGTCCGCTGGGTGCGTGCCAACGCCGCGCGCCTCGGCATCGACCCCACACGCATCGCCGTCGGCGGCGGGTCGGCGGGCGGACACCTCGCGAGCTCCGTGGCGGTTTTGCCGGGGCTCGATACCGCTGCGGACGACAAGTCGGTCTCCTGTCTGCCCGACGCGCTCGTCCTTTTTAATCCAGCCACCGTCCTGGCGCCGTTTCCCGGTCTCAACCTCAGAGCCTTCGGCGCAGGCCTGAACCAGGAGCGGCTCGGGTGCGAGCCCGTCGAAATCTCGCCCATCCACCACGTGAAAACGGGCGCGCCGCCCACCATCATCTTCCACGGCAGGGCCGACACCACCGTGCCCTATGCGACCGTCGAGAAGTTTGCAGAGGTCATGAAGGCGGCGGGCAACCGTTGTGAGCTCGTCGGATACGAGGGACAGCCCCACGGGTTTTTCAACAAATCGAAAATGGCTGAGACCCTCGAGGCCACAGACGCCTTTCTCGTCTCCTTAGGCTACCTCCCGGCCGCCCGCTGATCTGATGCGCCACCTCCTGTTCCTCATTTTATTCGGGCTCCCGTCCATGCTTGTGCAAGCAAGGGCGCCCAACGTGGTCGTCTTGCTCGCCGACGACGCCGGTTGGGGCGACTTTTCCTTCAACGGCAACCGGCAGGTCAACACGCCGAACATCGACGGGATCGCGAAGGCCGGCGCGCACTTCGAGCGCTTTTTTGTCCAACCCGTCTGTTCCCCCACCCGTGCGGAATTCCTCACCGGACGTTACCACCGGCGCCTCGGGGTCTACGGCGTCTCGACCGGGCAAGAGCGGATGAACCCCGCGGAGAAGACCTTCGCCGACTCCTTCAAGGCCGCGGGCTACGCCACCGGCCTGTTTGGCAAGTGGCACAAC
Organism: Chthoniobacteraceae bacterium; assembly: GCA_044348365.1. Lineage (GTDB taxonomy): Bacteria > Verrucomicrobiota > Verrucomicrobiia > Chthoniobacterales > Chthoniobacteraceae > Chth-196. The sequence goes on along the minus strand of JBIKSY010000016.1, from coordinate 284 downwards.
GGCAGCCAGTGGCCCTACCATCCGCTCGCCCGCGGCTTCGACACGTTCTGGGGCTATACCAGCGGCCATTGGGGCGAATACTTCGACGCGCCGCTCGAGCACAACGGGGACATGGAGCCCTCCAAGGGCTACATTGTGGACGTCCTCACGGACAAGGCCTTGCAGTTTATCGAGCATAACAGGAGCAGGTCCTTCCTTTGCTTCGTGCCCTTCACCACACCGCATTCGCCCTGGTCGGCCCCCGCCGAGGACTGGGCGCGCTTCAAGGACAAGCCGCTCGCGCA
>JBIKSY010000135.1:0-10529 GCA_044348365.1 Chthoniobacteraceae bacterium | reverse complement strand
CGCCGCCATAGCGCTCTCGGTTTCATATCCCCAGTGGCCTTCGAAAAGCAGACCTATAACAATTAACACTTTTGTGTCCGCATTATCGGCTCGCCTTCAAACGAGTAAATCCTGGTGACTTGTAAAATCGCTTTATGTCTTCGCATATATTTGGATCTGAGTAATCCATTGCAATTTTATTTGACCGTGGTCTGTCTGGAGCCCCATATCTTGATAAAATTGGAGCATCGAAGTCGGCTACCGTATTATCTATGTCAACCAATAAAATTGTTTCCATTTTTATGCATGTTGTTTTAAATTAAATTATACATTAAGACACAGCGCCCACAGTTTGCGGAATTGACCCGTCTGTGGTTGTTGTAGCTGCGCGGGCTGAACTTCAGTCCTTGGAAGAAATCACGGACGTCGTTTGCCTCGAGCTGGCATACGTCCATGGAGAAAGCTTTAGCGAAGTCCCCCAAGCGATACACCAAGTCATCGAGGTAGAGTTTGGATCTCCCTTCGGAGCGTTTCTCCTCCACAAATTCCGCCACCGCCTCGGGTATGGCTTTTCCCGTGATGCCCTGTTGGAGGTAATTCTGGAAAAATCTGGCAGCCTCAAGCAGGGAGCGGGACCCGAGAATCTGCCGGGCTTCGGCATATTCGATGGCAGCGGCATCCAGCGGCACATTAAACGGGCGTACAGCGTCGATTGCGCGCCCGTAGACCAGCCTGTCCTGTCCCGTCAGCTCCAAGGCAGCGGAATCACCGCGGGCGAGCAGAGCAGCCTTCAGCCTCGCCTCGGTTTTGGCTTCCTCGAGGCTGGAGAAGGTCAGTCTCTCGCGTTTGCCACCGAGGTAATAGCACACCCGGTAGTACTCGCCGTTGGGCTTTGTTTCCTTGTAGATTTTGACGGCACTCGATCCAGCCTTGATGGTGATGGGAAAGTCCTTGTTTCGGGTGGCCATGACAGCGGGTAAACAGGGACCAACTGTCCGAAAACTGTCCGAAAAATCCAGCCTGCAGTTTGCGGGCATTAAAAAACCCCTCGGATTGAGGGGTTTAAAGTGGCGACCCTAACGGGATTCGAACCCGTGTTACTCCCGTGAAAGGGGAGTGTCCTAGGCCACTGGACGATAGGGTCTCTTGCGGGAGTGAGATATTAGCCGCCCGAGGGCTGCCTGCAAACAAAAAGAGCAATAAAAAGAAAAGACTCCAGCACGCCTAGCGAATGTAGTCGAGAAGCGACAACTTAAGCACCTGGGCGCCAGCTTCAAGCGCCGCTTGATAGGAGGTCCGTGCGCGGGTGAGGTTCACCATGGCCTGCGCCACATCCACATCGGCATCCCTAGCAATAAGGGTCTGTAGGTTGTTCACCCGCTCGGTGTTCTGGATCTTCACAGACTCCAGACGTGTCTGGTTGGAAGCATTGTCTGCAATGATGGAGACCAGTTGGTCCTCGGAGGTGAGAAGGCTGGACTGCGCGGCAGAAATTCCCGTGGTGGAGTCCGTGTTCAAGCCGTCCAATAGAGCCGCGAGGTTATTGATAAACGCCCCAATCTTGGAATTGGCGTCTCCGCTCGTGAAAGCGGCAACCGTGACGCTTGGGGAAAGCTTGATCAGAGCGCCGTCGTTGGCAAATGTCAGCCCGCCAGTCGAACTGCTGGAGGTTGGGGCGGCGCTTAATACCAACGTGTTATTGGTGGCATCAATGGACTCAATTGTCGTGCCCAGCGGGATCCCCGCTGCTGAAACAGTCTGCCCCACCGAAAGACCGACCGTGTTATTAACGCTTACCGTCGTGCTCCCCGCTGTGACCGTTGCAGGGGACTTTACTTCCGGGGCAGCCGGGGCAGTCAGAACGAAAGGAGCGGTGCCCGTCTGTTCGAATGGGGATGGTCCGCTTGTGGCGGTGTTGGTCCCGTTGAAGAGAAACTCCCCTTGGTGCGAAGTGTTACCGACCTCGATTGCGGACTGCAGCAGGGTGCTGACTTCGACCGCATAAGCCTGCCTTTCCTTTGCTGAAACATTTCCGCTGATGGAAAGGGCCGCCAGTTCGGTGGCGCGGTCGGAAATGTCCTTGAGGCGGTTGAGGGCGGCAAAACTTGCCTGCGAAATCCCGAGGGCGCGCTCGGCGTTTTTAGTGTACGAATCAATGGCTGAACGCTCCGACTGCAACCGCAGGATTCGGCTGGCAGCCTGCGGGTCCTCACTAGCGAGTGTGATCCGCTGGCCATTGGAGATCTGGTCGTTGTACTGGCCCTGTTTGATGTTGATGGTGTTCAGCCGCGTCACCAGCGCGTCGGACATCGTCAGATTGGGAATACGCATAAAACGCCTCGTGTCAAAAATTTAATAAGAAATTGCAAACCAACAACTAACGCACCATGGAAATGAGTGAGGTCAGCATCTCGTCAATGACGGAAATCACCTTTGCGTTTGCCTGGTAGGCCTTCTGAAACCGGAGCAGGTCCGCGGTCTCTTCGTCAAGGGAAACTCCGCTGACGCTGTCCCGCTGGATACGCAGGGCGGTGTCCACGACGTTGGATTCATCTGCGCGCGTGGTGATCGTGCCAATCGTCTGCGCCAGTCCGGTCAGCAGGTTGCGGGCATAGTCTCCAAACTTGGCGTTCAAATTGCCGCCGCCCGAGACCACAGAACTCCACGAGAGGGTGGAGTCGCGCAGCGCTGCAATCTTGGCGGCGATAGTGTTTGCGCCAGCTGCAGTCACCGTGGTGGGAGCGGCCAGCAGATCGGAAGCGGTGAGCCCCGGCCGAACATCCAACAGTTTGCCCGAGAAAGTCAGGGAGGCCGTACCGGCAGCAGACGCGGTGGCCGGAATGTTGAGAGTGATCCCACTCGTGCCTACCAAATTCGCAATCGTTGCGCCCGGGGGAATTCCGGCTCCGGTGACATACATGCCAACCACGAGACCGCTGTTGTTGCTGCCCGAGGCGAGCGTGATACTACGACTGCCGGCGGCCACGGTGGCTCCGGATTGGCTGGCATCGGAGGTCTGAAACAGGTCCCCTGCCCCCCCGGACGCCGGGTTGTAAATGGCGTTGACAGAGGTTTTGAGCGCCCCGGCCATGGTTGCCACCTGCGAGCGGAGGCCCTTGGCCGTAATATAGGTGGCCGTTGGGTTGCCGAACACCGCCTGAAAGCGCCCCTGCAGGGAGCCGCCACCCGGGAAAACCTGGTAGCCCGTCACGTTCGAGAGGGAAACCGTCTTGCTGCCCGCGGTTGTCTGCCCCATCCGCGCGTTAGCAACCCCGTTGACGGTCAAGCTGACGTATCCGGTGGTTGTGGCTGCGCTGCTCAGTTGCACCGTGGAGGCGTCGAGCCGTCCGGTGACAATCGTACCTGCTGAGAACCCGGAACCTGCTACGAGATCCCCCACTGCCAGCATAGCAGCGCCACCGGTGGAGACCACCGCCGGGGTGAAGTTGCCCGCCGAATCGTAATCCCCGATTTCAAAGCCATGGTTCCGCAAACCAAGAGTCCCAGCAGCACTCAATGCGGCCGTTTCGGCCTGGGAAAGGTAGCCGATTTGATTGACCACCTGGGCTTGGCTCACCAGTTGGACGCCGCCGATGCTCAGGTTGATTTCACTCGGGTTGGCCGGATCCCTCGTCATGTCGACCTTCACAATTCCCGCGAGCTTCTCCAGTCTGGCCTGCCGGGTGTCCACCAAGTCCACCGCACCACCCGTCTCGGAATCTGCCGCCTGCCGGATTTCAAAATTCAAACGGGCAATCTCAGTGATCAGGCCGTTGGCAGTCTGGACATCTGCGTCGATCTGCTGTTCCTGGTCGGACTGGGCTGCCGAGAGTCGCTCATCGGCCAGGTTGATGCGGTCGGCGAGGGTCTGGGCCGCCGAAAGCGCCGCGCTACGGACGGGCAAATCGGAGGGGTTGGCGGCGAAGTTGGAGAACGCGTTGAAAAAATCGTCCAGCGCATTTCCGAGACCCGTGGCAGAGGCCGCATCGGGGTTCGAGTCGATTTTGTCGCCCAGAGCCAGCTCAAAGTTGCTCAGAATCGCCTTCTGTGTCGCCAGCGACTGGGTATCGGAAGCCTGCCGGATCACCTGTGCGTCCAGAAACGCATCACGCATCGCCTGCACCTGCAGCACCTCCACCCCGGTCCCCTCGGGCCCGTGCTGGGTCTGGTTGACGTACCGGTCCCCCAATTTCACCCGCTGGCGGGCAAACTCGGGGTTGTTCACGTTGGCCATGTTGCGGCCTGTGACCTGGATGGCCACCTGATGCGCCATCAGGGCCTTGCTCGCCTGCACTATGTTTCCGAAAAGTCCGCCCATAATAAAATTTGCTAAACGTTTGCGGCTTCGTTCAAGCCGGAGAAAAACTTACTATGATTTATAGGCCGCCGCCGTACCTTTTAAAGATATTTTGACACGTCCATCGTTCTCGTAGGTGCGGGCTGGGTTGGAGGGAGTCAGTTCCTCCAACAAATCCCGAATCACCTCGATTGAACGGGCCAGTAACATCTGGTTTTGGTTCGCCTTCCTGCGCACATGATCCGCAATCCGAAGTAGTTCGTCGGTCAACGCCCGCAGCATCGGCTGCATCGGGGCCGGAAAACGGGTCACCAAGTCGGAAAGCCGCGTCGTGCGCGAAACCCGGCTCCGGGGGACCAGACTCGCCACCACCATTTCCCTGCGGCTCCTCACCCGATGCACCAGTTCAATCTGCTGCTGGATCGCATCAACAAGCATCATGACCCGGTCGGACTCTCTTTGGATGATAGACTTTTGCTGTTCGGCAAACAGTCCCAGCAAGGCCCCCTGCTCCTGAATCTCCATACGCAGACAGGCCAACACCTGGTCTTGCATAGACCCCTGGCCGCGCACGGCAGCGGGACGTCTCAATGGGGAGGGCGGAGGCATAAGGGAGATCTCGGAAACAAACTAAACCATTTTCGCGTCACTTCAAACGCTCGGCGAGCAGCGCGCTATTTCGCTGAACCTTCTGACAAAGCTTGCTTACGCAGCTCAGCGGCCTGCCGAGCTTCCCCTTGGCCGCGCAATTGGGACTCCAGTACGGATCGGAGCCCCAACCCGCCTCCTTTAGTGATTCCGTCGGAAAGAGCTTCGGATATGAAATAGCCGTAGGTCTGTTGGCCTTGCGGCCCGTCCAAAAGGGACTTCATGCTCTCCGCGAGCATTTGGCGCACGAGGATGCCTTCAAACTGGCGGGCCAGTTCCGAGGGGTCGCGGCTTGGCACGCCGGGGCTGGGGCCTTGGTTCCCGGACAACCCCGTTTGAAGGGAAAGCGACTCAGCAGCACCGAGGGGGGAGGAGATCGGGGTGATATTCATATCAGTTCATGATCAGCTCAGCCTGCAGCGCACCAGCCCGCTTCATACTCTGGAAAATCGCCATCATGTCCCGGGTCGTAAGCCCGAGAGCGTTGAGGGCGGAGGCCACCTGCTGGATCGTAGGGTTGTCCTCCAGAACCCCCATTCGAGAGCGCTCCTCTTTCACGTTCGTCTGGGTTGTATTGGTCACAATCGTACCAGCCCCATTCAGGGCCAGAAGACCGTCCCTCGGATTCCCTGGGTCGTTTGGATTCACCACGTTACCTCCTATTGCCCTTTGAGTCAAAGGGTTGGGCTGGCTGATCACAGGGGTTTTGGCGATGCTGATGGTTACCGATCCGTGGCTCAACGCCACAGTCGAAATCCGCACGTTTGAAGTCGCCACGATCGTGCCCGTTCTTTCGTTGATCACCACCCGCGCTGGAACGTCCGGTTCCACCTCGATGGCCCCAATGCGGGCGATGAAGTTCACCTCGTATCCCCTGAAATCGTCCGGGACCGCGACGTCCACGCTACCGGGATTCTTTGCCAAGGCACTCTGGGGAAACTCTTGATTGATCGCCTGCGCCAGACGCGCCGCCGAGGCGTAATCCGGGTTGAGCATCAACAGTTCCACGTTGTTGTCCCGCACCACAGTGGCCGGAATTTCCCGCTCCACAAGCGCCCCGCCGCTGATGATCCCAACCGTCGGGTGGTTTTTTTGCACCGTCGCACCTCCCACCCCTCCAGCCCCCTCCAGAAAACCGCCAACGGCAATCGGACCCTGCGCCACGGCGTACACCGTGTCATCCGCCCCGAGAAGTGGTGTCTGAAGCAACACTCCACCCTGAATCGTCTTGGCCTCCCCTACAGCGGCCACCGTCACATCAATCCGGGTTCCGGACCGGGCAAATGCCGGGATGTCGGCGGTCACCATGACCGCGGCAACGGTATCGAACTTGATGTTTGACTGAATTTCCAAACCAAACCGCCTCAACATGTTGTCTACGGCAGTACGGGCGGGCTCAGACTTGTTGTCCCCTCGGTTGGCAAGACCAACCACCAGTCCGTAACCGACCAACTGGTTGTCCCGCCCTCCCTGCACCAGCGTGACATCCTTCACCCGGGCCGCTGATGCCGGCTGGGTCAGTACGAAAACAAACCAAACGAGCAGTAAAAAATAACGCATAGAAAGAGATTTGCTGTTTTCAATAAGGAGTAATCTTGTCATCCAACCGCTGCAGCCAGCCCCTCTTGGCGGCGTCGCTGAGAGCACCCTCCGATACCACCTCGTACCGGGCATCCGCAATGTGACGGGACAAAATCGACGGAGCCACGTTGGTCGCCGCCTTCAATCCAAACAAAATGTCGGTGGGACGGATGATCCCGCGAAGAGAGATAAACTGCCTCTCATTGGAAAACCCAACTTGCTTCACTCCCTCGATCACAAGGTTTCCGTTGGGCAAAGCATCGATGACCTGGACGGCCATGTTAAAGCGAATCCTCTGGGTGTTCTCCATTTTCCCAGTGTTTTGTGATTCATAATTGGAGTCGACGGGATTGAGAATGTTCACCTTGTCCGCCTCCTCCTTGGTTCTCGGCAGCATGTTCAGCGGAAATTTCCGCCGAATCGGATCCCCCGCAGCGGTCGCAGCCTTGTCACTAGAGACGGAATTTATCAGCGAATTGACAAACCGCCCAGCAAGCCCTGGAGTCGCGTCCGTATCCCGCGCACGCTGCAAAACCTTCGTGTTATTGAAGACGATCAGTTCATCCACGTCCACCGTCACAATGTCACCAATCCGGCGGGCCTTCTTGTCTGCATACATCCCCCGCTCGTCGGTCACGGCTTCCCTCCAGAGGGAACCCGCCGCAGCATCACGCGGAGTCCCAAACAAGGGAAGCAACAAGACCCCCGCCAGCAATCCCCGTGGCACGGAGGATCTAAAAACGAACTTGAACTTGGTTTTCATTAATAATCTGAGCGTAAAATTCTTTTTTCGTATCCAAGTTCTTCACCCGGATCACGGTCCCCGCCGCCCCACCCTCCATCGCGAGAGCGCGCATCCGGACGGAAAAACCACCCTCCCCGGCGAAGGCATCCACAAACTGCCCCCGTTTGACGAGCGGGCGCTCCACAATGTCCCGCCGCGTCAACGGCCTTCCCTTGTTCACGGACTGCGCAAGTTCAAACCCGGTGATCTCCCGGTCCACAGGGATCGGAGGAGTCGTCTCGCGGAGAATGTCCAGCGGTTGGGGAGTGACCAAACCCTGCTCCAGTAGGTGTCCAGCCTCCAACCGCTGCGCGGCGACCCACACCTTCTGGTAGAGCTCCACCTTTATTTGGAGCGGCCATTCTCCCACGATCTTCCCGCCGCTCACCCCTCGAACGATCACGTTCATGCTGCTTGCCAAACCGGTGGGAGGGAGTTGCACGCACTCGGCAAAGAAGTCAGAGGCCGGCAATTGGAGAGGGACCCAGCGCCTCTGCAAGGTCACCCGCAAATCTCCTTGGATGTCATAGCGCTTCGGCAGGTCACTCTGGATCCCCTGTACCAACTCCAATTCTGTAAGCTTCTGGGGAGTCTCCGTCGTAATGATCCGAGCAAGAGGCGCATTGGAGGCCGCCTCCAGTTTGCGCGCCGAACCGTTGCCGCCCGCAAGCTCTTCCGGTCTGTCCAGCGAGGCGCCTGGACGCCCCAGAGTTGCGCCGCCCACGGGCACGAGCAGTTTGCTCAAATCGGCACGGACGCCACGCACCATTCCCAGAAAGGGAACGGCGAACGCTATCCAGAGCCGGAAGGAAAAAATCATCGCTTGAGCTGGGACATCTGACCGAGCATCTCGTCGGAGGTGGTGATCGCCTTTGAGTTGATCTCGTAGGCCCTCTGCGCCTGAATCATGTTCACCATCTCCTCAACAATACTCACGTTCGAGGACTCCAGGAATCCTTGAACCAAGGCGCCAACGCCCGAGCCCACGGCACCGGGGACCCCGGCAAGGGGCGCACCACTGGAAATGGTTTCCTCATACAGGTTCCCCCCCACGCTGCGCAAACCAGACGCATTCGCGAAGCGAACCAACTGCATCTGTCCGGCGATCTGAACCTGCCCCGTGTTGTCCACAAAGGAAATCTGGCCGCTGGGCGAAACCACAATACCTTTCGCATCCAACAGTGCGGGCACCCCAACCAAGGGAAGACCGTCACTTGTCACCACCCTGCCTGTCGCGTCCCGCTTCAGAGCACCATCCCGGGTGAACACTTCCAAGCCATCCGCACGCTGCACCCTGAAAAAACCATCCCCGTCGATGGCAAGGTCAAGCTCTCCGCCTGTCTGCTTGAGCTGGCCCTGGGTGAACACCTTGGTGGTCGCCACGACACGCGAACCGTTTCCAAGCTCCGTTCCCGTTGGAAGAACGCTGCCGTTGCCAGCATCGGCTCCCGCCGTACGCGGACGTTGGTACAACAAGTCTTGAAACTCGATCTTGCTGCGCTTGAAGCCGGTCGTGTTCGCATTCGCCAAATTGTTGGCGATCACGTTGAGGTTGAGCTGTTGGGCTTCCATCCCGGAAGCTCCAGAGTACAGGGATTGAATCATGGTTGTTTGTTAGCTGCTAAATCAATAGGTGCCGGGCTAAAGAAGCGTGTTCCGCTAGGAACTAGGACTGTCCTCCGAGGTACTGGATCGCCTTGCCGGCGCTGTCATCACTGACATCCATAATCTTTTTCGCCGAATCGTAGGCGCGATTGAGCGAAATCATGTTCACCATTTCCTCCATCATCTGCACATTGCTCCCCTCGATTGTCATGTGGAGCACTGGCGCATTCGGAATCGCCGTTGCGGCGTTGTCGCCGACGGGACCGAGAATGCCATTTCCAATCCGGTGCAAATCCTGAGGACGGTCAAACTTGAAAACTGCCAGACGCCCTATCTGCTGGTCGTCCTGAACGATCCGCCCCTCGCTGTTGATGAAAATCCTGCCACCCTGCTGCCGGAAAGCAATGGGTCCTCCATCCCCCTCCACCACGGCGCCTTCCTGGGTGACCAAAGTGTAATCTTCTGCGATCCTGAAGTTTCCGTTGCGGGTATAGCCGTTCGTTCCGTCAGGCAGGCGAACCCGGAAGTAACCCTCGCCGGCAATGGCAAAGTTTGAATCAATCCCCGTGTAACTGAATGCCCCTGGCGTCGTGTTCAAGGCTCGCTTGCTCACCGGAATGACACCCTGCTCCGTCTGGGATACGCCCTGCCCGTGTTTGACCTTCATCACATCGGCCACCTCACTGGAAAACGTGGCCTGCGCCCTCTTGTACCCCGGCACACCAGCAGAAGCCAGGTTCTGGGCAATGGTTTCCTGCCAGGCCTCGAACGCAACCATTCCAGCCGCTCCTTTGTACATTCCTACATTCATCTTACCCCTTTCAAAGCACGGCCTGTGCCATTTTCGGACCTCAGTGAGGACCGGCAAAAAACTCCTTCCCTAACGCCAGCATGAATAAGATCTGGAGTTGAAAGTTTTAGGCTGGCAAACTAATGTTATGAACGGTCCATGCAAAGTATTCTTATCGTTGACGACGACAGTGACCTGCTCCGCGCGCTGAGCGAAGGTTTGCTGGGATCGTTCCATGTAGAGACTGCTTCGGATCCCCGTGAGGCTCTTGTCAAGCTTCGCACCATGCCGGAACTTGCCGTGGTGGTGGCCGACATGCGCATGCCCGGCATGAGCGGCTTGGAACTGCTCCGGCAAGCCCGTTCCATCGTCCCAAACGCGTCGCGGATGATGCTCACCGCCGCCGGCGACGCCCAAACCGCCATCGCCGCGATCAACGAAGGGAATGTTTGCCGCTTTCTCACCAAGCCCTGCGGCCTTCCTGTACTCGAAGCTGCAATCCGGGAAGCCTTGGACCTCAGGCGCACTCTACACCACCTCCTAGAGGCGCAGTTCCGGATGGTGTCAGGAATCATTGAAGTCCTCGACAAGGTCATTCAAATGGTTCACCCCGAAAGCCACGCTCTCGCCCAGCGCCTGAGACAGCGCATGCGCGAGCTTGCACTCGAGATGCTCCAACCTGAATTCTGGGAACTCGAGATTGCCGCGATGCTCGCTCCCTTGGGCGCGGTCGGCGCCCCCCAGTCTTTTTCCGCAGCGAATCCAGCGGCCGCTTTTTCCGGTGACTTTCCACAGGCGGCCGCCGCGCTGCTCCGCCAAATCCCGCGCATGGAAAAAATCGCCGG
>JBIKSY010000134.1:0-10565 GCA_044348365.1 Chthoniobacteraceae bacterium | reverse complement strand
CCCAAGGCCTGGACGGAAAACGGTTGGACATGACCACTCTGCTGGGAGGAATGTTCGCGGCTCTGGAAAAACAGTTTGGGGCAGGGAGGTTCCTTCTCTCGCAGAGGCTGCACGACGGGGCGCTCTATTTTGACCATACGGCACTGCGGGAGCGCGGCATCCCCGCGGAGGCTGTGGCCGTAGCGATCCGGGATTGGGCGCTCGAGACCGGACACTTTCAGGCAGCCTTCACCCGTGGCCAACTGCTGGACGGACGCGCGCCCGGTGCCCTAGGGCAGTTGGTGCTCAACGGGTTTCATCCCGAGCGCAGCGGTGACGTTATTCTGGTCCAAAAGCCGTTCCAACTCTCGGGTACCGCCTCGGTCGGCACCACGCACGGCTCCCCCTACTCGTACGACACCCACATTCCGGTCCTCTTTTTCGGGGCGGGGTTCAAGCCCGGCCGGTACGCCGACAGCTTTTCCATCACGGACATCGCCGCCACGTTGAGCGCCGCACTGCATCTCACGGAGCCTGCAGGAAACGTGGGTGCGCCCCTCACAAAGATCCTGAGCGGCCGCTGAGTGCTGCCGGTTTGGCGGAGAGCCGGCCCTCCGTTGGATCCAAGCCTTTTTTCTGCGCAACGTGCCGGCCGCCGGGCCACAACTCAGGGCGCTGGGGCGTCTTTAACGCAGCGAAACCCGGTGTGTGAGAGGCCGGTGTCGGGGGAGGTCTTCTGGCGCGCCGAAGGTCGGTAGCCTTTGCAGTACATGTCGCTGCAAAGAAACGAACCTCCGCGCCCCACTCGCTTGGGGAGTCCCGGTTCGGCCGGATCCTCACTGTCGACCGGGCCTTCAGGATTGGCGTGCGGACTGTGGCTGTAGTAGTCGGGGCGGTACCAGTCCGCGACCCACTCCCAGACATTCCCCGCCATGTCGAGCAGGCCGTACCCGTTTGGGGGGTAGGAACCCACCGGGGCGGTGGTAGGAAAACCGTCGAGGGAGGTATTTTGCTTGGGAAACTGCCCCTGCCAGATGTTCATCATCCACAGTCCCTTGGGAAACGCCTCGCGCCCCCAGGGATAAGGGTTTTGCTCGAGCCCGCCCCGTGCGGCGTACTCCCACTCCGCCTCAGTGGGCAGGCGTTTTCCGGACCATTTCGCGTACTCCACCGCGTCAAACCAAGACACGTGCACCACCGGATGCATCCCCTTCCCCTTCAAATCCGATTTCGGCCCCTCGGGATGGCGCCAGTTTGCTCCCGGAAGGTAGCTCCACCACTGCATGTGGTCGTTTAGGGATTCCACCTTCTCGGGCGGGGTGAAAACCACCGAACCGGGGACCAGCTTTTCCTCGGGCACACCCGGAAACTGCGCTGCATCGGGCTTTTTTTCAGCGGTGGTTACGTAGCCCGTGGCCTCCACGAACTTGGCAAATTGCTCGTTGGTCACCTCGTAGCGATCCATCCAAAAGCCGCGTACCTTGACGTCGTGCAGCGGTCGCTCGTCAGGTTGTCCGTCGTTGGCACCCATGGTGAACTTGCCCGCCGGAATCCAGGCCATGTCCACCCCCAACGGACTCGACAAGGAGCGGCGGGTCTCCTGCTGGCGGACCACCCTGCGCGCCTCCTTAGAGACCCAAAAAACACCCAGTAGCAAACCGCTGGCGGCGATACCTGTAAAAATAAGGGAGGAGCGGGCGCTTGGGGTCATGTTTGGAGTGTACCCAAAACCAGAAAAAACACACGGTGTCGCGTCGAATTCTGCGCCCCGCTCCTCGACGCAATTCTAAACGCACCGTTCCGGCGCCAACACCCCAACCCCTCCACCGCAACCATCCATGCAAAACTCCCCGCCCGCAATCTGGCTTCAAAACAACCGGATCACCCGCAGTGAATCCCCCGAAGGTCTGCCGGTTTTCCACCTGCAGGGCGACTTTGGATCGGCCCGCTTTTCACCTCAGGGGGCCCACCTCATGGAGTTCACCCCGGCCGGCCAACCTCCCCTGCTGTTTTTGAGCAAGCATACCGCACTGACCCCTGGGAAGGCGATTCGTGGCGGAATTCCGGTCATCTTCCCCTGGTTTGGGGCAAGGGCGGGGCATCCGGAATCCCCCATGCACGGCCTGGTTCGCACCCGCCCCTGGGAGATCGCCGAATTGGAGGTGCCAGAGGAGGGCCCGGCAAAGGTGCTGCTCCGGTTTGAATCCACCCCCGAAACTCTGGCCCTCTGGCCGTACGCCTTTGGCCTCAGCCTCGAATTGAGTCTGGGAGAGGACCTCGCGATCCGCTGGGAAACGCAAAATACAGGGCACGAGTCTTTTGTATTTGAGCAGGCATTGCACCCATACTTCCCGGTTGCCGATGTGGGGTCCGCCTCCGTGCACGGCCTGCACAACGTCGAGTTCATCGACAAAACCGATGCGTTGCGGCTCAAAACCGACCTGGCTGAGGCCGTGCGCTTTTCGGGTGAAACGGACCGCCTTTACCTGGACACACCCGCCACGTTGTCACTGGAGGATCCCGCCTCCCTATCCCGAATTGTGTTCGGCAAGGCCGGTTCGCTCAGCAGCGTGGTCTGGAATCCCTGGATCGCCAAGGCGGCCGCTCTTGCGGATTTGGGCGACGAAGAGTGGCGGGAGTTTGTGTGCGTCGAACAGGCCAATGCCAACCGCAATGCCGTCACACTGCCCGCTGGAGACGTCCACGTGTTTGAGGCGCGTTACCTGCGCCAAGCGCTCCCCGGGACGGTCCTGTCTGGGGAGTAAAAATTCCCCTCCTCCATTTGAACGCCTCGCATTTGAACCTGTCCTAAACCCTGGAACCTCTATGAAAAAACAACCCGCCGATCTCCCTCTGGCCCCACTGACCTTCCACCTGCGTTCGGCCCAAGCCTTCCTGCTCCCGGCGCTTCTGCTGGGAGCCTGGAGCCTGCCCGCGCTCCAGGCGGCGGACCCCGAGCCTTCCAAGACTCCGCCGGCAGGGGCAAAGGCCCTGCCCGAGCTGAAGGTTGACAACACCCCCCTGCCCGCGGGCACCCCCACCTACGCTCCAATTGTTGAAAAGGTGGCGCCCGCCGTCGTGACTATCAACACCTCCCAGACCACACGACAGGCGGACCCCCGCAATCCCCGCAATCCCCTCAGCAACCATCCGCTTTTTGATGACCCGATGTTTCGCAAGTTCTTCGGCATCCCCGAGGACCAGCAGCCTCAGGGCCCGCAACCCAAGCAGAAAAGTCGGCGTTCGGAAGACTCCCAACAGGAGGGCGGTGCGCCGCAGGGCCGCAAACGGGAACAAACCCAACCCCTCGGCCTAGGCTCGGGTGTCGTGGTGAGCACCGACGGCTACATCCTGACCAATAACCACGTCATTGACGGAGCTGACAAAATCGAAGTCAGCCTCGGCAAAAACGGAAAATCCTACGTGGCCAAAAAAGTGGGCGGCGACGTGCGGACCGACATTGCCGTGCTGAAAATCGAGGCGACCGGCCTCAACGCCATCACCTTTGCGGACAGTAATCAATTGCGCGCGGGAGACGTGGTCGTGGCGGTGGGCAGTCCCTTTGGCCTGACTCGTTCCGCCACCATGGGGGTGGTCAGCGCGGTGGGGCGCAACACGCAGATGTCCCAACTCGCCGATCTGGGCAACTTCATCCAGACGGATGCCGCCATCAACATGGGAAACTCCGGGGGCGCTTTGGTGGACTATCAGGGACGTCTGGTGGGGATCAACACCGCCATCTTCAGCCGGACCGGTGGCAATCAGGGAATCGGGTTTTCGGTGCCATCGAACATGGCCCGGTACGTCATGGAAAGCCTGGTCAAACACGGTCGTGTCCTCCGAGGCTTCCTGGGAATCGGCCTCCAAGACCTCGACGAGGCGATGCAGAAGGAGTTCAATGTTGAGACGGGCGTCGGCGCCGTCGTCACAGACGTGCGCCCCGGCACCCCCGCACAAAAGGCGGGCCTCCGGGAATATGACGTCATCACCCACGTCAACGGCAAGAAGGTCGAAGGGATGCAGGACCTGAGGATTACGGTAGCCGGAATGGTTCCCGGGACCAAGGTGACGCTCCAGTGTATTCGGGAGAAGAAGCCCCTCGAAATGGTCGCAACCTTGGGTGAGAATGCTGAAAAGGTTGAGGCCGCCGCTCCTGTGGTGGAAGCGGATCCCGACGTGCTCGACGGCGTAACCGTGGCAGACCTGGACGACGCGACGCGCCAGGAATTCAAGGTGCCCCAAGGCATCAAGGGTGCGCTGGTCACCGCTGTGGACCCGGAGTCGGTGGCCGCCTCGGCAGGCATCCGTCCGGGAGACGTGGTGCAGGAAATCAAGCGCCGCCCCATCGGGTCCGCCGACGAAGCGGTGAAAATGAGTGAGGAGTTGAAGAAGGAAAAGCAGGTGCTTCTCCGGATTTACACCCGGGGCTCCAGCCGCCTGGTGATGCTCGAATCCAAGCCGTAGCACTCCTCGCCCCTCACCCTCCCATCCCGGTCTGGCGCCACTGCGCGCTTATATCGGGTGGGGATCCGATTCGCCTCCCCTGCTGCAACCAGTTGGGGAGGCGTTTTTTATCCTGAATCCCGCCGCCCTTCGTAACGCGCCATTCAGCCGTACTACTTGCCAAAGCCTTCGCTGTCGTCGTGTTCGGCCTCGAAGACATGCGACTGCAAATTTGCCACCCACTGTTTGCCACCGTGAGTGACAAGAAGATATCTGATCCCGTTGGCCAGATAGGGCCGTACAACCTTCCAGAAGAAGCCGGCATAGCCCTTGAGCATGTCGCCCGGGTGTCGGTAACCAAGCGTTGGATTCATACCGAGCTGTTCAAACTCGTAGAAAAGAGCTGGCACCTTTTTGAAGTAATTTGGGTCCCCGAGTTGGCCTACAAAATCAGCGGCTCGCACCAAACCGGCATAGGTACCCGTCGGGTTGTAGGCGGATTCCTTGGGAGGGGGAAAGCGGGTCATCTCTATGCACTCACAGATTCTTTCGATGTCCAGCCCCTTGATGTCATGGCCTCCGAACCGCTCCCGGATGAAAAGCTGGCTGCGGCTGACATGGTGAGGCGTAAGCGCCGCGTCGGTACTGCCCTCTGGCAACTCGACCATCCCTGAGTCCACTCCGCTCGCGTAGAGCGGAGCTGAATCGGCGCGGCAGATCCCCCGCACATAGCCAACGTCATGAAAAAGGAGTGCGAACATGAAGTTGAGCCAGTCCTCGGGCGAAACGCCCCCCTCACTCAGGTGTTTCCCGGTCAGAATCTGCTGCCCCGCGGCTGTGACCAGCATCGTGTGTTCGACGTTGTGGTAGAGCATGTCCGAGTTGCCGATGTTCTCCAAAGCCAACCGTGCTGCCCAGGCGATGGCGCTGGCGTACTCAGGCTTTGTGCCCCCGAAGTTACGGCGATACTCCGCCTCGAGGGTGGCTGAAAAATCTTCAATTATGATTCTCTGACTGTTTAACATAGGTCGGGTAGAGCACACCGGGGGTCTGGTCGCGGAGAATGCTGTGACGATGGCAAATAGTTTAGAATTCAGTCAGGTCTGTCCACATTCCAAGGCAATAAGTTCGCCCTCACCTCTCACCGCGTAGTTCCTCCAGCATGGAAAGCAGGGCTTCGGTCAATTGCACGGAGGCCCCCTCTTCCACTACGTTTGTCCCAAGCCAGGTTTCATAACCGCCCAGACGATGTTGTTCTGGAGTGGGCAGGTAGCCGTGGCGGCCGTTTGCCAAGCCGATCACCATGGTGAGGGGAAAGGGACTGCGCTTCTTAAGTTCCAGCCCGATCTCCGCAAAAGCTTCAAAGGGAACCCCGCACACCGCCAGATCCCCGATCCGCAACGCCTGAATTTTCACAACCAGCGTTTCCTCCGTCCTGTTTCCGGCCGCCAGCACACTGCCGGCGTAGTTTTTTGCTAATCTGGGCAGTTTTTCGACCGCATCCTCCCCTTTGACCGCCATAACGGCCCTTGCCTCCTCCAGCTCCCCGGGATCGGGGCGGCGGTACTTCAATGCCACCTCCCGCTGGACCATTCCAAGCGGGGCGCCGGGGGTGTGGACCTTGATTTTTTGATGGGCCGTCCAGGCAGTGTCCGCGGCCTTTTGCGCCACGATCCTGATCTGTTCGAAGGGCTCCCTTGGGGGCCGGGTGACCCCAAAGGGGATGTTGTTAATGTCGCCCGAGGTTCCGTTGGACATCATCGCAACAAAGTCCTCCCCCGCCCGCAGTCGGGAGGGCATCAGGCGCGCGAACTCACCAAAATAGTCCGCAGAGACCTGCTTTGGCGGCGTGCCTCCCACATAGTGGAGGGAGTAGTTGGCGAACAATGCGAGGGGTCTGCGCTTGAGATCCTGCACGGAAAGCACGGTGATATCGGGGTCTGTCGGGCCTGCGGGTTTTTCGAGCACGTCGGCACCTGTGCCCGGGTTCATTTTGACCTGGTCCAACTTTCCAAACGGATTCAGCGGCATTTTTCCCGGCTTAAGGTACCAGCGTCTGTTAAAGACCTCGTCGGCCAGAGGATGGGCGGCCGCCCCAACCGCAGCGGGCTTCAATGCCCCGTGGGCGCGAACGATGGACTCGACCAGGCCCTCAAGCAGGAGTTGCCGGTACTGCACAACCGCCGGGGCACCCGCCTTGCCCGCAGAGGGCCCGCTGTGGGTGTGGGTCGAACAGACAAGAATCTTATCCACCGCAATTCCCGTCCTTGCGGCGGCGAGTTCCTTTGCCTCGTCCAGCAGCTCCGGGCCGGCGCCGAGGTTATCCAAGACCACCATCGCGCACGTAAGCGTCCCCTCCTTGAGCACCAGGGCCCGCGCAAAGAGAGGATCATGAGCGCTCTCGGCCAGGTTCGCGCTGAAGCCCCCGGGCATGTTCACGGGGAAAACTTTGGGAGTCACCTCCACCGCCGCTGCCCCCGCAAGAAGTGAAACGGGATCTGCCCCCACTGCCAGAAAGGGAAGAGCCAAGAACGAAGCGGCCAGGAGGAGCTTTTTCATGAGGGAAGCACCCTGCCTGCAAAAAAAACGTTTGGGAATACTGCCAGTGACTTTTGCCCGAGTCTTTCCCTCAGCGTGGATTTTCTGCGGAAGCTGAAAATGAGGTTTTCCTTTGGAGGCTGTCCGCGCATTCACTAGACGCCATGAGCTCAGAAAGGCACCCCACACTTTGTCAGGTGGTCCACGAAGTCGTGGAGCGCACGCCGGTTTTCGACATCCACACCCACTTGTTTGATCCGGCGTTTGAATCGCTGGTGAGCTGGGGTATCGACGAACTGTTGACCTACCACTACCTGATTGCGGAGTCCTTTCGGACGGCCGAGGCCCCGGAGGATCATTTCTGGGCATTGAACAGGCAGGAGAAGTCGGACTGGATCTGGAAGCAGTTGTTTCTGGAGCGCTCCCCTCTTTCGGAAGCCTGCCGCGGCGTGCTCACGAGCCTGCGTCTGCTCGGTATCGACGCAAGGGAACGGGATCTACCGGCACTGCGGCGGCACTTTGCGAAGTGGACTCCGGAAACTTTCACGGACCGGATCCTCGAAATCTCAAAGGTGCGCAAGGTTTGCATGACCAACCTCCCCTTTGACGACGAGGAGCGGGGCTACTGGGAGCGGGGGATCACACGGCATCCCTCCTTTGTCGCGGCGCTCCGTTTGGATCCGCTGCTTTTGGAATGGAACAAGACGGCCGGGCAGCTCCACGGGTGGGGCTACGACGTCAGGGAGGACCTTTCCGGCCAAACCATGGGGGAGGTCCGCCGCTTTTTGGGAGACTGGTGCGTCCGCATGGATTCTCAGTACTGCATGGTTTCGCTGCCTCCTGACTGGACGTTCCCCGCAAACAACGTGACCAACCGGTTGCTAACCGAGGCGGTGCTACCTGCTGCGAGGGAGCATGGACAGGCCTTCGCCATGATGATCGGGGTGCGGCGAGGGGTGAACCCGCTGCTGCGCATGGCGGGCGACAGCCTGGCGCCCGCGGATGTCCCCTCCGTCGAGGCGATCTGCGCGGCGTTTCCTCAAAACAAGTTTGTCTGCACCATGCTCGCGAGGGAAAACCAGCACGCACTCTGCGTTGCGGCGCGGAAGTTCCGGAACCTCCACATCTTCGGCTGCTGGTGGTTTTTGAACAACCCCTCGCTGATTGAGGAGATCACCCGGATGCGCGTTGAAATGCTCGGGCTCGGTGTGACGCCCCAGCACAGCGACTGCCGCGTGATGGACCAGCTCGGATACAAGTGGAACCATTCCCGGCCGATCCTCGCCAAGGTGCTTTCCGAAAAGTATTCGGACCTCTCCGACACAGGTTGGCACGTGACCCGGGCCGAGATTGAGCGCGACGTGCATTCCCTGCTGGGAGGCGAGTTCGAGCGTTTCATCGGCCGCAGTTAGCAAGCCGCAGGAACCGCCCTGCGATGGCGCACGGCCCGCCGACTGGGCCGTGCCTTCTATGTCCAAAGGGGCGTGAGGGCGGCCAGTCGGGCCAGACAACTGAGCGTGTTGGCATCACAGATAAGGCCTTCAGCCACCATTCCACGGAGTTCCTGCGGGCTGAAAACTCGCACCTCCGTGATGCACTCGTTGTGGTCCAACTCCATCCCCCGTGCGCCGGGCACCGCCCCGCGCACCCAGATCTGGTGGCAGTGTTCGTCCGTAAAACCCGGGCTGCTGACGTAGTGGTGCATGGGGGCGACCACGCCGCCGGCCGCCAACTCGTAGCCGGTTTCCTCCTGCAATTCCCGAAGCCCGGTGGCCACGATCGCCTCCCAAGTGTGACCGGTGGCCTCGTCAATCTGCCCGGCGGGAAACTCCCAGATCGTCCTCCGAATCGGAACCCGTTCCTGACGGATCATCACAAAGCCACCCTCGGGAGTCTGCGCGGCGATGACCACGCCCGCCTTGCGGTGGCAGACGGTCCATTCGAAGGGCTCAGGCCGCGCAGGACTGGAAACGTGTACGCGCTGAATCTCGAGGTAGGGATTTACAAAAAGCGACTCCCGCTTGTGAGTGTTCCAACCGTCTCTGTCTGGAATGGCATCGTGAAAAGACATCGGCAAAGGAGGCTATCCCAGCAGGACTTTCCAGCGGTCCAACTCGGCCGCCACGTTCGCAGGAGAGGGCGCACCCACGGCCTGCCGGGCCTCCATTGAACGGTTTACCTCGAGCATGTCGTGCACATCGGCTCCAAAGGCCGGGCTAAGCGCCTGGTACTCGGCCAGCGACAACTCGCGCAGACTACACTCCAGAACCCCGCACCGGGCCACCGCCCTTCCGATGACCTCGTGCGCCTTGCGAAAAGGCACTCCGTGGTTGACAAGGTAGTCGGCCAGATCGGTGGCCAGCAGATTGGCGTCGGCCACGGCTTCCGCGCAGCGCGCCGTGTCCACCGTCGCCTCCCGGAGCATCGGCGCGAAGACTCCCAGAGCAGCCTTGACCGTGTCTACGGAGTCAAAAATGGCCTCCTTGTCCTCCTGCATGTCGCGGTTATAGGTCATCGGGAGCCCTTTCATGAGGGTGAGCAGGGAAACCAGGTTGCCGTACACCCGCCCGGTCTTGCCACGCGTCAACTCGGCGACGTCCGGGTTTTTCTTCTGCGGCATGAGCGAGGAACCGGTGGTGAAGGCGTCTGAAAGGATCACAAAATGAAACTCGCTGGAGGCCCACAAAATCACGTCCTCGCTCAGGCGGGAGAGGTGCATAGCCACCAGGGCGAGGCCCGAGAGCAGTTCTACCGCGAAATCCCGGTCGCTGACGGCATCCATCGAGTTGCGGGTGAGGGCCGGGAAACCGAGGAGTTCGGCAACCAGTTGGCGGTCCAAAAGAATGGTGGAGCCCGCGATCGCGCCAGAGCCCAGTGGCAGGACGTTGATCCGTTTGCGGCAGTCAGCGAGTCGGTCCCGGTCCCGCTGAAGCATCTCCACATAGGCGAGCAGGTGGTGGGCGAAGAAGACCGGCTGGGCACGCTGCAGGTGGGTGTAGCCGGGAATGACCACACCGCGATAGCGCCCGCCCAGTTCGACAAGAGCCGCCTGCAGATCGCGCAGCAGCGCGTCCAAAGCATCGCACTCCGACCGGAGATAGAGCCGGATATCGGTTGCCACCTGGTCATTGCGGCTGCGGGCGGTGTGGAGCTTGGCGCCGGCGTCGCCGATGCGCCGGGTCAACTCCGACTCAATGTTCATGTGGATGTCTTCCAGCTCGCTCCTGAACTGGAACTGCCCGCTTTCAATCTCGGCGCCAATCTCCTGCAGGCCCTCCACGATTGCCTGTCTTTCCTGTGGGGAAAGCAGCCCCGCCTTTTCCAACGCCGCAGAATGCGCGATGGAGCCCTCGATGTCGTGCCGCCAGAGGCGCCAGTCAAAAGAGATGGATTCTGAGTAAGCTTGAAGAAGTGCAGCGGTTTGCTGCTGAAAACGGCCTTTCCACATGCCACAGAGAGCTAGGGCAAAGCCCGGCCCCTCAAAAGGCAAAAGCCGCACCAACCGCCCGAATCCACCGGCTCCAGCCGCCCGGCCTCCTTCCGGAGTGCGTCCGCTTGCCGAGTAGTCTTCCCGCGCCTATCGTTTCGCCCATGCCTAATGCAGA
>JBIKSY010000015.1:0-33058 GCA_044348365.1 Chthoniobacteraceae bacterium | reverse complement strand
GTTCGTCCTTCTTGGGTTCGTCCTTCTTGGGTTCGTCCTTCTTGGGTTCGTCCTTCTTGGGTTCGTCCTTCTTGGGTTCGTCCTTCTTGGGTTCGTCCTTCTTGGGTTCGTCCTTCTTGGGTTCGTCCTTCTTGGGTTCGGGCGCGGGAGGAACAGTCAGAACGGCAGCCTGTTCAACACGCAGATTCGGAATGGCAGTCTTCAGTTTTGCAACTCCGGCGTCCGTCACCTTGGACTGGAACACGTAAAGGCGCTTGAGCCCCTTGCAAGCCGACAACTGCTCCAATCCTGCGTCGCCAACCTCGGTCTGGAAGAGGTTGAGCGATTCGAGTTTCTCGAGTCCTTTCAAATTGGCAAGGGATGCGTCCTTTACTGTGCCCCGAGCCAGGCTGAGTTTGCGCAAGTTCTTGAGTCCCGATAGCACGGCAAAATCGGCATCCGCCAGTTTCTGGCCGGCCAAGTCGAGATCCACCACAGCAGTGGCCCCTTTCAGATTGGCAATGAGAGCAGAGTCCACTTTCTCTGCGCCCCGAAAATTCACATAGTACCAGTTCAATCCGGAAGCGAGAGGCTGAACCAAAACACCGCGCTGGGAGAGTTGGGCAAGCGCCTTTTGCTGGGCTTCTTCAATCTTGGGGCCCGGATCCGGCGTCTCGGCGGCAGTGAGGGGAAGGATGCTCGCAAACACCGCGAACAGGCTGATCAGAAGAATTCTTTTTTTCATAGGGAGGACTGGCATCGTGCACCCCACTGAAGGGGTTGGTCAATCTTCAGCGTAAACAGGAAAAAGACCCGCCGACTGCTTCTGCTGATTTGTTTGGAAGCTTCAGGTTCCAGTTGAGGCAGGACATCGCAACAACGTAGGGTAAGGGTCAGTCCCGCCAATCCGTCGGACGGCGTCCCTTCAATCCCACCCCACCCCAACCGCGGTCCACACACTCGGTTCCATCCGCCCCGTTTCGGCAGGCCCCCCCCGATGAGTTTCGTTCCACCCGAGGACATTCCCGCATGGATTCCCGTCTGTGCTGTATTTTGGTTGTTGGCCAGCACCTGGAGAGGTTGGTCACGCGGCCTGATCCGGCAGGCGGTCTCGCTTGCAGCCCTCATGGGGGCGGTGGCCGCCGGCTTCTACATCGGTCCGATTCTGGCGCCGGCACTTCCGGCCATTGGCTTTCCCCGGTTCCTGCGCCCGGTGGTGGCCGGAAGTCTGGTGGCCTTTCTAATCTGGGGCACGCTCACCTCGCTGTCGGCGATTGTTTTTCGAAGAACCGATGAGCAGGGAGTCGGAGTGGTGCGCACCTTTTACGGACTAAGCGGCGCTGTGCTCGGGCTCGTTTCCGGTCTTTTAGTACTCGCCTTGGGGGCGTGGGGCATTCGTCTTGCGGGCAGCCTTGCCGACGGCCTGCAAACAGGTGCACAGGCAAAGCCGCTCAAAAAGGGGCAGCCGCCCCCCTCCTCCCCGGATCCCAGTCCGCTTGCCGCCCTGAAAAAGACGGTTGAGGAGTCCCCTCTCTCTGCGTGGATCACAAAGGTGGACCCCGTTTCCCCGGACTGGTACCCGCGCCTGAGCAAGATCGGGCAGGCCCTCACGAGTCCGAGCGCCCGTGAACGGCTTCTAGCGGACCCCTCCTTTGAGGCGGTGGCGAAAAATCCGCGCCTCGGAGCCTTGCGCGACGATCCCGCCCTCCAAGAGGCCTTGCGCTCCGCGGACCTCTGGACCCTGCTGCGCAGCCCCAAAGTGCAGGCCGCCGCCGCCGACACCCAGTTGCTCACGGCGCTGCGCCTCGCGGAGGTCGACCAGGCCCTCGAACGCGCCCTCCACCCTCAGGGTCGGCCCCCGGAACGGCCCCCAGCAGCCCGCCCATTGGAACAGCGCCGCGCGAAACCCTAGCCAACCGGCCCGTATTCTTTCAAAGTACCTGCTTTCATTCCATGGCTACCCGTTACATCCCAACCATAGGCCTCGAAGTCCACGTCCAGCTGAAAACCCGCAGCAAAATGTTCTGCGGCTGTCCCGTGGAATATGGCTCCGAGCCCAACGCGCACACCTGCCCCGTGTGTCTGGGCTACCCGGGCGCGCTGCCCGTCATGAACGAACAAGCGCTTCGCATGACCGCCCTGACGGGGTTGATGCTCAACTGCAAGGTAGCGGACGACTGCAAATTTGACCGGAAGAACTACTTCTACCCGGACATGCCCAAAAACTACCAGATCTCCCAGTACGACCAGCCACTGTGTCTGGGCGGCGGGGTGCCACTGCACGATCTGGCCTACCCAAAAGACGTTCAGAAAGAGATCTCCAACCCGGGCAAAACCGTCCAACTGACCCGCATTCACCTGGAAGAGGACGTGGCCAAGAGCTTCCACTTCGAAACCTCCACAGGCATCGACTTCAACCGGGCCGGCACGCCCCTCATGGAGATTGTCTCGGAGCCGGACATAGAAACGCCCGAGGAAGCCTTCGCGTACCTGACGGCCCTCCAGCAAATTCTCGTCTACGGCGGCGTCTCGGATGCCGACATGGAAAAGGGCCAGATGCGCTGCGACTGTAACGTTTCAGTCCGGCCGGAAGGTACGGACACTTTGGGCACGAAAATCGAGATCAAGAACATGAACACCATCTCAGGGGTGCGCCGTGCGCTTGCCTTTGAGATTCAGCGCCAGATTCAAACACTTTCGGCAGGGGGTTCCCTTGCGCAGGAAACGCGCCGCTGGGACGACGGCCTCGGCCAGACCACCCTGATGCGTATCAAGGAGTCAGCCCACGACTACCGTTACTTTCCGGAACCAGACCTGCTGCCGGTCAACACCCGGGTGTTCATGGAGGAGGTGCGCGCCCAGCGCCCGGAGTTGCCCGCTGAAAAGCGGGAACGCTTTGTGCAAAGCTACGGCATCACCGAATACGACGCATCGGTTCTGGCTTCGGAACGGGCGCTTGCAGACTACTTTGAGACGGCGGCCCGGGATTCATCCAGCCCGAAGGCGCTGGCAAACTGGGTCCTCAACGACGTACTTAGCGCTCTGAGCCAGTCTGGCACGGCAATCACCGACTGTCCGGTCAAGGCGCTCCAACTCCAGTCCCTCGTCGGCCTGGTCGAGAAGGGGGAAATCAACGCCCGCCAAGCCAAGGAAGTCTTCGCTGAGATGTTCGCCACCGGCAAGGATGCCGCCAGCATTGTGGAGGAGAAGGGCCTCAAGCAGGAAAGCGACTTGGGCGCCATTGAGGCGCTGGCCAGGCAGTCCATCGAGGCCAACCCGAAGGCAGTAGCCGAGTATCGCGCCGGAAAAACGGCCTCCATCAACTTTCTCAAGGGGCAGGTCATGAAACTTTCCCAAGGGAAAGCAAACCCCAGTGTCGTCAACGAAATCCTCGAGCGGCTCCTTTCATAGAGCCCCCGCCCCCGCCGGCAAACGCGGTCCGGACGCCACCTTTTAGCTTCCTCCCTGCGCGACCCGAAATCCGACGATGTCATTCGCCGTGTCGGCCGAACCGTAACCCCGCCGGGAAACCCGGCAGTCCCACGCCTTGCTCTTCCAGGAACCGCCGCGCATCGTCCGGTAGTCCGAGCCCTCGGGCGGTTTGAGGCTGTTCCCCTGATGGCCCGGATAGGGACCGAAGGAATCCGCACACCACTCCCACACATTTCCGCTCATGTTGTAGAGCCCACCGCTGGCAAACGTCCGCACCGGGGCCGGATGGGTGCCAAACAAAGGATGAGGAATCCCGGGCTTTGTGGGATCCGGTTGCGCCACAAACACGCCGGACCAATGGCTAAGTTGCTTGCCGCAGGAGTACCTGTTCTCAGCCTTGCCGGCCTTAGCCGCCTTTTCCCACTCCGCCTCAGTGGGCAACCGGTAACCTTTTGCCTTTGAATCCATCATTTTTTCACCGAGCACCAGTTCCCCGGAACGGTACACCGCACCGCTCCCCCTTTCGGCCGAGGTGTAATAACAAGGTGTGAGGCTCTCCATCTCGCTCCGCGCGTTGCACCACTTGACCGCCTCGTACCAACTCACCCCGGTGACGGGACAGTCGTCCCTGACGGCGTCCCCCGCGTGTTCGAAAGCGTAACCTCTGGCCTCCCCCCACTGCTTGACCCGCCGCCACTCCCCAAAGCTCACCTCGGTCCGGTAGAGCAAAAACTCCGCCACCGCCACCCTGTGAACGGGTGCCTCCTCCATCGCCCCCTCCTTTGGCACGCGGGCGCTGTTGCCGTAAGGCACAATGGGCTTTTGACCGCTCAAATCCTCAGGAACAGGCTCAGCGTAAGAGTCCCCCATTTCAAAATCCCCGCCGGGAATCAGCAAAAACGGGCTCTCCTCCCTCGCTGCAAGACGCAGCCCCGCCTGAAGCTCCCCCCCGTCGGCACGGGCCCTCGCAAAAACCGGCTTCGGGCCGCCCTCCTTCGGTGCCTTGCCCCGGTACACCCTTTCGCTCCGCGGGGTCTCAGATGACTCACCCGTCGGGTTGATTTTCACATACGGAGTGTAGGGGGCAAACCTGTCCCAACACCAGTTGCCCGTCTTGCCCAGCAGCCCCACCAAGCCGTAGGCGTTTGGCAGGGTCGCGTACTTTTCCGGCAGCGCATCCCCCCAGGGGTAAAGCTTGCGGTTGACCCCTCCCCGGGCTGCACGCTCCCATTCGGCCTCGGTTGGAAGCCGGTACCCGTTGGCGTCCTCCTTCCAGACGATCACAATCGCGGAGGATTTTGACCCCCTGAAAAGCCTCCAAACGCCGTCCTTCCCTTTTGCGTAATAACAGGGCTGTAGCCCGTGGAGCTCGCTCTTGGCGTTACACCAGGCAACGGCGTCAAACCAACTGAGTCCCTCGATCGGCCCCTCCGCCTTCAATAGTCCCGCCATCCCTTCCATCGCCCCCGGGTCCATCTTCCAGTTGCGAAAGCTGTACCCGAGGTGCTCGGTGGCCAGCGCCACGTTCGTCCATTCCCACTGGGTCACATTTGAAGGCCCAAGGTAAAATGCATCCAGCGTGACGGCCTGCTCAGGAGCCGCAGCTTCGCCCACGCCCCGCGGCGTGCTGTCCCCGAGTACAAACTGGCCGCCCGGAATCCTTTTTCCCTGCCAATCGAGGGTTTCCCGAAGCTCGCGGCGTTTCGCCTCCTCCTTGTCAGCACCCTTCAGGGCGGAACGCGCCTCCAGCGCCGCGGTGTAAAGCGCCCCTTTCGAAGTGTACTCGACCCAGCCTTTCAGCCCGAGCACGAGCAACAGTAACAGGAAGAGCAGAAAAAGACGCTGGGCTTTTGACACGGCGCGGCACGCTAATCGCACGCGCCGAACGTGTCAGCCGTTTTTATGACGAGAGCGGTCGAAGTTGCGGAGCGAAGTGAATTACACTTCAACCGATCAGTCGTCCATTCTTGGCTTATCCAACTGCCTGAGGGTGTTCCGTATTTGAGGCGCAGACTCCCCCTCCCCGGCGACCGCAGAGCCACACCTGTGGGCAGCGAGTGAGCAGACGGCAAACCACTCCCTTAATAAGAACAATTCTTGATAAGGGCGGCGCTCCGGACGAAGATTAAAGCATGTCCCCCTCCAACGAACCCGCCCCGCTTGATGCGACCCCGCTCAAAAAGGGCCCACGCCAGACAGAACAGCGCAAGGCTGTGTTTGAAGCGCTCATGGCTCGCGCCGACCACCCCAGCGCAGTGGAGGTCTTTTTGCGGGTCAAAACCCGCGTCCCCTCCATTTCTTTGGCCACCGTATACAACTGCTTGGAAACTTTGGCGGCCTCCGGCCAGGTACGCATGGTCAATCACGAGCGTGAACCCTCCCGCTACTGCGCCAATCTCAGCGAACACGCCCACCATTTTTGCTCCCACTGCGGTTCGGTCACCGACCTGCCCGTGCACACCCCCGTGCCTCCGGACCAGATCTGGCAACTGCCCGAGGGGGTGACCATCTCCCAGCAGGAGGTTTCCTTCCGGGGCACCTGTGCCAAATGCGGACCGAAGCCCCAAAGCCCGCCGCAGCACGTATCCTTCCAAGGGGGGGCGGTTTCGGGGGTTTCCACAGCCCAAAATTTTGTTTCTTAACCCAGCTTCACCCGAAGCCCCAAATTCCCAGGCAGCCATTCTTTCCAACCATCCTTTATGAGTCTCGTCATCCACAACCTCCATGCCCGCGTAGTCGGCGGCCAACAGATTCTTCGTGGCCTCAACCTTGAAATTGAAAAAGGCTCCGTCCACGCGATCATGGGCCCCAACGGTTCGGGCAAAAGCACCCTCTCAAAAGTGATCGCCGGCCACCCCGACTACGAGGTCACCGCGGGGGAGGTCCTCCTCGACGGCGTCAACGTGCTCGGCATGGAACCGGATGCCCGCTCACGCGCCGGGCTGTTCCTCGCGTTCCAATACCCCGTGGAGATCCCGGGCGTGAGCAACGCCAACTTCATCCGCGCCGCGCTTCAGGCACGGCTTGCCGCGGGAGAGGAACTCGAAGCCACAGAATACTACGGCGATCTTTACAAAGAAATGGACCGGCTTGAAATCCCACGCAACTTCACCGCCCGCTCGGTGAACGAAGGATTTTCCGGGGGAGAAAAAAAGCGCAACGAAGTGCTGCAGATGGCGATGCTCAAGCCCTCGTACGCAATTTTGGACGAGACGGACTCGGGCTTGGACATCGACGCCCTGAGGGTCGTCTCCGCCGGGGTCAACGCCCTGCGCGGCCCCAACCTCGGGGTTCTGGTCATCACCCACTACCAGCGGTTGCTCGATTACATCACCCCGGACGTGGTGCATGTGCTGGTGGCGGGCCGCATCGTGCGCAGCGCCGGCCCGGAACTCGCCCTTGAGCTCGAAGCCAAGGGGTACGACTGGATCCGGGACGAACTGTCCGAGGCCGCCCTCGCGGGCGAACCGGCCCTTGCCTGAGCCCACCCCGCCAGCCATTCACACGCGGCCAACGCCCAACCTTTCCCACGCATGTCCACCGAAACCCTCTCCCAACTGGATGTCGACCGCACCCGCGGCGACTTTCATTACCCGGAACAGCACACCTTCGACGCCGGTTCCGGCCTCAGCCACGCCACCGTCGACTACATCTCCAACGTCAAGGGCGAGCCAGACTGGATCCGCGAGTTCCGCCACAAGGCGCTGGACGTGTTCTTCTCCAAGCCCATGCCCACCCACTGGGCCAGCGAGGATCTGGAAAACATCATCTTCGAAAAAATCCGCTACTACCTGGCAAACGCCCAGCGCCCGACCCGTTCCTGGGACGAGGTTCCCGACGACGTCAAGCGCACCTTCGAGCGCCTGGGCATCCCGGAGCAGGAGCGCAAGTTTCTCGCGGGGGTCGAGGCCCAGTTTGATTCGGAGGCGGTCTACTCCAACATGAAGAAGGCTCTGGGCGACCAGGGGGTGGTGTTTGTGGGCTCCACCGAAGGGCTCAAGGAGCATCCGGAACTCTTTAAGAAGTGGTTCGGCAAGGTCATCCCCACCGGAGACAACAAGTTCAGCGCGCTCAACTCTGCGGTGTTTTCCGGTGGCTCCTTCATCTACGTGCCTCCAGGCGTCAAGGTGAAGCATCCGCTGCAGGCATACTTCCGGATCAACGCCGAAAACTTCGGCCAGTTCGAACGGACCTTGATCATCGCCGACGAAGGCTCAGAGGTCATGTACATGGAAGGCTGCACCGCGCCGAAGTTTGAAACCGCGACCCTGCATTCGGCCGTGGTGGAACTGGTCGCGCTCAAGGGCGCCAAGATCCAGTACGTCACCGTACAGAACTGGAGTGCAAACGTATTCAACCTGGTGACCAAGCGGGCCATCGCCCACGAGGAAGCCGAGGTAAAGTGGATCGACTGCAACATTGGCTCCCGGCTGACGATGAAGTACCCGGGTGTCATCCTCAAGGGTCGCAAGGCCCGCGGGGAGGTCCTTTCCATTGCGCTCGCCAACAACGGCCAGCACCAGGACACCGGCGCCAAAATGATTCACGCCGCGGACGAGACCACCTCGAACATCATCGCCAAATCCATCTCCATCGGAAAGGGCCGCTCCTCTTACCGCGGGCTGGTCCACATTCCCAAGCACCTCAAGGGCTGCAAGAACAACACGGAGTGCGACGCCCTGCTTATCAACTCCACAAGCCGGACAGACACCTACCCCGCCATCACCGTGCGCGGTTCTGGAAACTCCGTGCAGCATGAGGCCTCGGTGAGCCAGGTCAGCGCCGAGCAGATCTTCTACATGCAGCAGCGCGGCCTTTCCGAAGCCCAGGCCATGAGCCTCTCGGTAAACGGGTTTGTCAACGACCTCGTGCGCGAGTTTCCCATGGAGTATTCCGTGGAGCTCAAACGCCTCATCGACCTCGAAATGGAAGACTCCGTCGGCTAAGGCGCGCCGCACCGAGCCTGTCCCCATCCCTTCTTCATGAGCGAATCCCTTCTGCAAGCCCCCCTCGCCGCCGAGACCTTCCCGAACCAGCCCGACTGGTTCCGCGATGCCCGGCAGCAGGCCTCCCTCCGCTTTGACGCCCTGCCCCGCCCCTCCCGCACCGACGAGGCCTGGCGTTTTTCAAACCTGCGCGCCTTCGATCCGCAGGACTTCACTCCGGCCCGGCCCGTGGCGCTGGAGCTTACCGACGCCCTGCTTCCCCTTTCCGTGGGTGCGGACTCTCACGCGGGCAGCCTTGTCTTTGCGAACGACAAACTGGTGGCGCGTACCCGCTCAACGGTGACGGAACAAGGCGTCCTGTGGATGTCCCTTGAAGAGGCGGTGGAACAGCACCCCGCACTGGTGCAGCGCTACTTCATGCGGAGCGAATCCTTGTTTGGTTCAGCCAAACATCTGGCGCTCCACCAGGCCTCGGTGCGCACGGGAACCTTCCTGTACGTGCCAAAGGGCGTGCAGGTGGAGGCCCCCCTGCAGTCCTTCCACTGGCTGGCGGGCTCGGGACAGGCTGTTTTTCCGCACACCCTTCTCATCGCCGAGGAGGGAAGTTCCGTCACATTTGTCGACTGGTTCAAGTCACACAACGACGCGCGCAACCTGGCCTGCGGGGTTCACGACCTGCATGTGGGCGCAGGGGCGCAGGTCCACTACGTGTCGGTGCAGGAGTGGAGCCGCGAAACCGTTGCACTGCACTCTAATACCACAGTCGTGGGCGCCGGCGCCAAGGCCGTGCATCTCTCGTTGCATCTGGGGGGCAGTTTTGCCCGGAGCGAAAGCGTCAGCCACCTGCGCGGGCCGGGGGCTCGGAGCGAAATGCTGGCGGCAACGGTGGCCGACGGCGCGCAGGAGTTCGACCAGCGCACGCTGCAGGACCACTGCTCTCCCGACACCTCGAGCGATCTGCTCTACAAAAACGCCCTCTACGACGAGGCCAAAACCATCTTCGCCGGCCTCATCCGGGTGGCCCCACACGCCCACCGGACAGATGCCTACCAGAAGGTGCGCAACCTTGTCCTGAGCGCAGAGGCCGAAGCGGTTTCCCTGCCCGGTCTCGAGATCCTCGCCGACCAGGTGCGCTGCTCCCACGGGGCGACCACGGGCGAAATCAATCGCGAGGAACTCTTTTACATGCAGGCGCGCGGCATTTCGGAAAAGGACGCCTACCGGCTCATCACCTATGGCTTCCTCAATGAAGTGATCGAACGCCTCCCCGAAAACCCGCTGCGCTTCCGCCTGCAGGAGGCGCTTCAAGCGAGGCTCCAGGGCCACTAGCCGCGATGGCGGGAGCGTTCGCTCCAGAAAGGCAGGCGCAAATGCGAAATCTCGTCCTTATTCTCGGAGACCAACTTGATGCGGACTCCTCCGCCTTCGAGGGTTTTGATCCGGATCTGGACGCGGTCTGGATGGCGGAGGTCTCCCAGGAGAGCACCAAGGTGTGGAGCAGCAAGCCGCGCACCGCTCTTTTCCTCTCGGCCATGCGGCACCACCGCGAAGCGCTGAAGGCGAGGGGTTGGAAGGTTTTTTACCGGGAACTCACCAGCAGCGCGGGCGTCTGGCAGGAACCGGACGGGACAACGCGTGGAAGCAGCGCGGAAACCTTTGGCGCCGCGCTGGCGGAATCCTCTGCGCGGTTGAATCCCAAACGGTGGCTCATCGTCGAACCCGGCGAGTGGAGTGTACGCAAGGAGATCAATGCCGCGGCGGAGACTGCCGGCATTCCTTTGGAAATCCGGGAGGACCGTCATTTTCTGTGCAGCCACGCGCAGTTCGCCGCCCATGCGGAAGGCCGCAAACAACTGCGCATGGAGTTCTTCTACCGTGAAATGCGGCAGCGTCACGCGTCCCTTATGGAGGACGGCAAGCCGGCGGGTGGCGCTTGGAACTTTGACAGCGAGAACCGCAAAAGCTTTGGCAAAGAGGGCCCCCCGCTGCACACCCCGCCTAGGAGGTTCCAGCCCGACGCCCTCACCCGTGAGGTGCTCGCCCTGGTGAATGAGCGCTTCGCCGCCCACCCGGGGGATCTCACCGCGTTCGACTGGCCGGTCACGGCCGGGGAGGCGGTTCAGGCGCTGGAAGACTTTATCACGCACCGACTGGGTGCCTTTGGTGACTGGCAGGACGCCATGTGGACCAACGAACCGTGGCTCTTTCACTCCCGACTGAGCACAGTATTGAATCTCAAACTGCTCCACCCTGCCCGGGTCATTGCGGCTGCCGAAAACGAATGGAAGCAGGGGCGCGCGCCGCTTGCAGGCGTGGAGGGCTTCATCCGGCAGATTATCGGCTGGAGGGAATACGTGCGGGGGGTCTACTGGCGCCAGATGCCGGAGTATATGGAGTTGAACGCCCTCGGGGCAGTCCATCCCCTGCCCCCCTTCTACTGGACTGGGGAGACTGACATGGTCTGTATGCGCGACGCGCTCGCGCAGACACTCAAACTCGGCTACGCGCACCACATCCAGCGCTTGATGGTCACGGGCCTGTACGCGCTCATGTTCGGGGCCCGTCCCCGCGAGGTCCATTCCTGGTATCTGGCCGTCTACGTCGATGCCGTGGAATGGGTCGAGCTGCCCAACACCCTTGGCATGTCCCAACACGCGGACGGAGGGCTCATGGCGAGCAAGCCCTACATTGCCACCGGCAAGTACATCCAACGCATGAGCAACTACTGCTCCGGGTGCCGTTTTGATCCCGCGGAAAGCACGGGCCCCAAGGCCTGCCCGTTTACGACGCTCTACTGGGACTTTCTGTTGCAACACGAGGCCGCGATGCGGCTCAACCAGCGCATGTCCATGCAGGTCCGCAACCTTTCGCGTTTGGATGCCCCCAAGCGCGCAGCCATCCGGTCCAAGGCAGCGCAACTACGCACGGAAGCGCAAAGTCCCGCACACTAGACTCGGCTCACCCGTTTCAGAAAGTGGAGGGTGCACTGCCGGGGCAGCGCAAAACGGCGCGCGCCCCAAAAAACCG
Source organism: Chthoniobacteraceae bacterium (assembly GCA_044348365.1). GTDB lineage: Bacteria > Verrucomicrobiota > Verrucomicrobiia > Chthoniobacterales > Chthoniobacteraceae > Chth-196. The sequence continues at coordinate 21,674 of JBIKSY010000015.1, read as the reverse complement.
TTATGCCAGCAAAGACGTCCTGGGAGAGTGAAACTCTGTATCTGGATGGGGACGACTTCTACCGGGGATTGCTTTGCGAAATTGAGCGCGCCGAGGTCTCCGTGGACATGGAGGTTTACCTCTTTGAATCCGGGGTGCTTGCCGGGCGGCTATGCGAGTGCTTTGAAAGGGCCACCCGAAGGGGGGTCCGAGTGCGGCTCATCTGCGACCATTGGGGCCGGCCCCTGGCAGACAACGGGCTGCTTCGCCGGTTGGAGGAGTGCGGGGCGAAGGTGCATGTCTACCGTGAAATGCCCTGGCACGCGCCCTCCCCGAGAAGTGGGAAACCCTCCGGAGGGCTGCTTGGCAGGCTGACTCAATGCTGGCGCCGCCTCCGCACGCTAAACCGCGGCTTTCACCGCAAGGTCACCCTTATTGACTCCCGCACGGCCTGGGTGGGGAGCCTGAACGTCTCTGATGTTCACCTTCGGGAACTGGCCGGGGAGGCAGCCTGGCGTGACATCGGCGTGCGACTCACCGGGAAGGACGTCTTGTTGTTTCGACACGCCTTCGAACGGATCTTTTTCCGCCGGCGCAACGCCCTCTCCAAACGCCTCGAAAAGCATTGGCTGGTTTCCTTCAACGACTCCTTCTGGGCCCGCTGGAAGATGAACTTCCGCATCCGGCAGCGCATCAAACATTTCAGGCAAAGGATCTGGATTCAAAACCCCTACGTGCTGCCGCCCCGCAGCCTTCTGCGAGCGCTCTGCCGGCATGCCAGAAAGGGGGACGTGACGGTCATCCTCCCTGAGAAAAACGACCTCCCAATCATGCGGTACATAAACCACGCCGTGCTCAAAAAACTGCTCCGCAGAGGAGTCCGCGTGTTTGAACAAAGCGGGCCTTTTGCCCACAAAAAGGTGCTGATCGTCGACAACACCTACACCATCGGCTCGATAAACCTAAACCACCGAAGTTTCCTCCACGATCTGGAGGTGGAGGTTGTCCTCACACGGGAACCCACAAAGCGGGCCCTGGAGGCTGCCTTCCTTGCGGACCTCGCCGGCTCCCGACAGCTGACACTCGAGCGGGTCGAATGCCGGCCCCTCTGGTTCAGAACCATCAGCAGGCTCCTCTTCTTCTTCCGCTACTGGTGCTGACACAGGCGCAGGCGCAGGCACGCCCCGAAGCGCCGGAAAAGTCGTCGCTTTCGCCTACTTTCCTCCCGCAGGCTGGGCGTTCCAAACCTTGATCTCGTCAAAAAAACCGTCCTTGCCCGCGCAGCCGAGCTCGATCTTCGACTTGGTCGCGTGCCCGATTCCCGAGGATTTGAGATAGCCCACTGCTTTTCCGTCGATGCTCACCCGCATCTCGTCTCCCACGGTCTCCACCTGCAGCGTGTACCAGCGGCTCTTTTCGAGAGCCACCGGAAAGGAGGCGCTCCGTCCCGCCAACAACTTGTCCCCCTCCGCCTTCCTCGCCGGATCCTGGCGCATTTCCCGGATGTCGTTGCGCATGCTGCCGTCGCGCTCGTCGATGATTTGCACCGCATTGAGCCGCACCTGCGCGCGGCAGATGTGTCCGTAGTGCGCGCCAGTGTACTTCCGGTCGTCAAACTCCACGTCCAACATGGAGGCGCCCTCAAAACGAATCTTCACCTCGACGATGCTGTCCTTGGTCGGCACTTCCAGACCGTGCACCGCCGCATGCGCCTTGAGCGCCGGCTTCCCGTCTGCGGCCGGGGCATCCTTGTCACGCGTCTGGGTGCCCTTCAGTGCCCCGTTTTCAACAACGAAGGTCGGCACCACCTTGTGCCAGACAGCCGCCGCACTCCCCTCAAAATCGTCGGCGAAGAGCAGCTCGCCTTTTTTTCCGATGGGTTCGGAGGGGACCACAGGAGGCTCGGCGAACATTGAGACCGAAGCGCAGGCGGAGAAAAGCAGGGAGGGGAGGATTCGCATGGCGAACCAGTTATCCCTCAGGGCCGACCGGGAAAAGCGTAAAACCTCACTGGATCCGAAAAGCCGTTCGGGAGGAAGACCCGCCGGAAGCTCTTGCATTTGAATTGCAATAAGCCCAGCGCAGGGCCAAGGTTTCCGCGTATGAGCGTCCTTTTCCGTGTTGTCGCGTTTTGTTTTTTCGCCTGCGTCCTGCCGCTGCGGGCGGAACAACCGCTCAAGGTCTCCTCCTTCTCGACGATCCTCAGCGAACTGGCTTCCCGGGTAGGGGGAGAGGCGGTGCAGGTGTACGCCCACGTCAAGCCAGGTTCCGACCCTCACGACTTTGAACCACGGCCCGCCGACTTAAAGCGGGTGTCCGAGGCCGATCTGGTGCTTCTTTCGGCAAAACACATGGAGGGGTATGTCGGCAAGCTACGCGAGGCCAGTGGCGGACGGGCGCGTTTTCTGGAGGTGGGTGCACAGTTGCCGTCGCTCTGGTTGCGTGCGGAGGGGGCGGACGGAAAGGCGCTCAAGGAGGAGGATCCACACTGGTGGCACAGCGTGGAAAACACCCAGAAGGCGGCGAAGGTGGTGCGCGATGCGTTGGGAGAACTGCGCCCCCAGCAGCGGGAGGTGTTCCAAAAAAACGCGGCCGCCTATGTCTCAGAACTCGGGGAACTACAAAAGTGGGCGCGCCAGCGGATCTCCGAGCTTCCCAGGGACAAACGCAAACTGGTCACAAGCCACGACGCGCTGCAGTACTTTGCGAAGGAGTACGGGTTTACGGTCCACCCAGTCGAAGGCCTGACCCCTTCGGAGCAACCGGCCTCCCGGCAGGTTGCAGAGTTGCTAACAACGATCAAAAGCCAGCGGGTCAAGGCCGTGTTTTCGGAGGACACGGTCAATCCCAAGGTTCTCAAGCAGATCACCTCCGAGACAGGCGCCGTGATGGGTGGCCAGCTCTGGGTCGACGGACTCGGCACAGGCGAGGCGGCGACCTACGCAGGTATGTTCAAACACAACGTCAACACCATCGTCGAAGCGCTCAAGTAGAGCGACCTCCATGACGCCTTTCGACCCGCATCTCCGCAGCGCGGCCACCAAGCCAACGCAGCCCGAAACCACAGGAAGGACCGCATGAAGGGGACCCCCCTGTTGCGCGCGGTTGTGCTGTTGGCCACGCTACTGCTGCTGGCCTGGCCCCTGAGCCGGGTCACCGGACCGACTGACGCTCAGGGACAGTCCCGCACGGAGCTCCCTGCCGCCCAGACTCCTGACGCACCACCTCAAAAACTTCCGCTCACCCTCAGCTTCACCCGCAGTGCCGGACGGATTGAGCTCCGGCATTTGGGAGCGGTGGTGTGGGCAAAGGACCGGCCGGAGTTGCGGGAATCGGTGGATTTGAACCTTCCCTTCCCCCAGGAAGGCATTGAGCTGGGCGTGACCGTGCAGTGGCCTGGGGCGGAACTTTCCGCACTGCGGCTCCAGTTGGCGACGCCGGACGGCACGGAACTGGAACGGAGCGCCTGGGGCGCCGGAACCCTGGAGGCGGTGATTTCCTTCCCATGACCGAGCACACGCACTCTCTGGAAGTGGAGGACCTGACGGTGAGCTACCGGCGGATTCCCGCGCTGCACCATGTCAGCTTCAGCGTGGAATGTGGCCAGTGCGTGGCGGTGCTGGGCCCAAACGGTGCTGGCAAATCCACTCTGCTCAAGGCGTTGGCCGGGCTGCAGGAGTCCGAGACCGGCCGCGTCCTGTTTCACGGCCGCCCGATGACGGGGGCCAACCAGGAGTTTGCCTACCTGCCGCAGCGAGAGATGGTGGACTGGGATTTTCCCACCACCGTACGGGGCGTTGTGGAGATGGGGCGGTATTTGCGGGTGCGCTGGTGGCGCCGCTTCGGCCGGGAGGACGAGCAGGCAGTCGCGGACGCACTTGAGTCCATGCAGCTCACCCCGCTGCAGGACAGACAGATTTCGGCCCTCTCGGGCGGGCAGCAGCAGCGGGTCTTCCTGGCGCGCGCGCTGGCGCAGGAGGCCCATGTGCTCCTGCTGGACGAGCCCTTCACCGGCCTCGACCAACCCAGCCAGGACGCGTTGCGGGAGGTCTTCCGCGAACTGCGCAGGCGGGGCAAGCTGCTGCTGGTCTCCCACCACGAACTCTCCAGCGTGCCGGAGATCTTCGATCGGGTGGTGCTCCTCAACGGAGAACTCATCGCCGCGGGCACGGTGGCGGAGGCATTTACCCGAGAAAACCTGACGCGCGCCTACGGCACCCGCGTCTTTTCCAGAGTGAGTCATGGACTGGCTGTTTGAACCCTTCCAACACGTGTTTATGCAACGGGCCCTGGCGGCCTGTTTGCTGATCGGTTTCCTCAACGGCTTTATTGGCGCCTTTGTGGTGTTACGACGGATGGCGCTCATGGCCGACTCCCTGTCGCACTCGCTGCTGCCGGGGTTGGCGGTGGGGGTGCTTCTCTTTGGCGTGGCACCGGCCGGGCTTTTTGTGGGCGCGCTGGCGGCGGCGCTCATGGTGGCGTTGGGCGCGCAACTGCTGGCGCGGGGCGCCCGGGTCAAGGAGGACACGGCTCTTGGCATTTTGTACACGGTAGCCTTTTCCTCCGGCATCGTGCTGCTGAGCTTCGTGAAGGTGCGGGTGTCGCTGATGCACTACCTTTTCGGCAACATCCTTGGGGTCTCAAACCAGGACCTTTGGGTGGCCTATGCGGTGGCACTCGTGGTGCTGCCGCTGCTGGTGGCGGCGGAGCGGCCGCTGCAACTGCTTCTTTTTGATTCGGCCGTCGCCCGCAGTCAGGGCATTCCCACGGGCCTGCTCAACATTACCCTGGTGGTGGCGCTGGTGCTCACCATGGTCAGTTCACTGCAGGCCGTCGGGGTGATTCTCCTGCTGGGGCTGTTGGTTTCTCCGGCGGCCACGGTGTACCTGCTGTGCGACTCGTTTCCCGCGATGCTCTGGGGCGGCGGCGCCCTCGGCGCCTTGGGCTCGGCGCTTGGCCTGTGGCTCAGCTACTGGCTGGGGGTTCCCTCGGGCGCCTGCATCGTCCTGGTTCTAGGAGGCTTTTTCTGTCTGGCCTACTTGTTCAGCCCCCGGTACGGCCTGCTGCCCAAACTCTGGCGCGCGCGCCACTTCCACCACGAGAGTCTCTCCCGCTGGGAAAAACACTGAAAACCGGCCTTGCCAGACGCGGCCAGCCGAAAAAAATGAGGCTTCGGTTGTCTCACAGCAGCCTCGTTTCCGCCACCCACCACCCCCCAAAAAAACCATGCATCCCCTCCGTCTCGTCACCGCCGCTCTCTCCCTCGGCTTTTCCCTAGCCCCCCTCACCTGCCTGCAGGCCCAAACGCCCGCTCCCGCCGCGGGCACCTTTCTTCCGACCGCCCAGCGCATCGAGCTCAAGGACGGGGACACGTTTATTTTTTTGGGAGACTCCATCACCCACCAGTGCCTCTACACGCAGTATGTGGAGGACTACGTCTACACGCGCTATCCCGAGCGCCGGATCCGTTTCCATAACGCCGGAGTCAGCGGCGACGTCGCCCAAAACGCGCTCGACCGTTTTGACGAGGACGTCGCGGCCCACCAGCCCAAGTTTGTTTCGCTCCTTTTGGGCATGAACGACGGCACCTACCGGCCCTTTGACCAAGCCGTTTTCGACCGCTACCAGGCCGGGATGACCCAACTGCTCGACCGCATCCAGACCCTTGGCGCCGCCGCCATTCCGATGACCCCGACGATGCACGACGCCCGCGCCGCCCGCATGGGCCCGCGTGCGAGTGAACCCCGCGACACCTACTACAACGGGGTGCTTTCTCTCTTCGGCGCCTGGCTGCGCGAGATGGCACAGCAACGCGGCCTCGGGTTTGTCGACATGTACGGGCCACTCAACCAAATCACCCAGGATCAGCGGAGGTCCGCCCCCGACTGGACGATGATCAAGGACGCCGTCCATCCAGGAGCCACCGGCCAGGTGGTCATGGCCGCCGCCCTCATCGCGGACGCCTTTCCCAAAACGCAGGTGTGCGGCATCACCGTGTCCCAGAAGAACGGAAAGTGGCTCGTCAATGTGAGCAACGGGAAGGTCACCGACAGCTCGGAACTGGACAAGGGTGCGGTGACCGTCAAAAGCAACGCCCTCCCTTGGGTGTTGCCCGCAGACGCGGGCGAGGGGTTCAAGCTCGTCCATGCCGGACACCGCATGAGCAACGAAAAGCTCACCGTGCGCAACCTGGCCACCGGTTCCTACGAGGTGCGCATCGATGGCACGCCCATTGGCAAGTGGACGGACGCCCAACTTTCTTCGGGAATTGAGATCGAAGAAAACGCAGCCACCCCCCAGTACCAACAGGCCCTCAAGGTCGCCGAACTCAACCAGCGGCGCAACAAGGAGTTCTACGCCAAGATCAGGGGCGAATACTCGGCACTCAAAGGCCAGCGCAACAAGCTCAACAAAGCCACCGGGACTCCGGAAGAGCCTGCGGCAAAAGCCGAGTTTGAGAAGCACCACGTTGCGATGACAGAACGCGTCAAGGCCCTGCGGGAAGGCGCCCGGGCGATTGAGGACGAGATCTACAAAACCAACCAACCCGTGCCCCACCGCTTCGAGTTGGTTGCGGTGAAGTAGACCACGCGAAGGAAAACACGGGCGGTCTTCTCATGGAAGTTGTCCAGGACGCTGGACGTGGGTTTTTGCATGGAAGCCGTCCGCGAGGCAGTGCCCCAAGCTGGTTGAGCACCCGACATCTTGAACACAGCTCAAGGCTGCCAGTTTACGAGCAAAGCTTGGACGGGCATTCTGGAGTCAGTTTGTGTAGCACGAGGGAGTGTGTCTGTACGCGCGCTGGACGGTGCATGCACTGGAGAGGCTACTGGAGAGGTGGTTTGCGAACTCTAACCGGCTCAAACCCCATCAAGCGCTCCCCGCTACTTTCAGTGGATAGGTGAGGTTTTCCTCCGATTTCTACAGGGGGAACATAAGAACTGCTCCCTTGCCTTTGGGCAGGGCAGAAGGAAGATCCCCATTGGGCGGTGCAGCTAGATACAGTGCCGCCCCCCTGCCCCAACACCCCAACTGCATGAAGCCCCTGTCCGCCCTCTGCCAAATCTGCATCACCGCATCCGTGGCCCTTTCGTTCTCCGCCTTCGGCGCAGACAAGGAGCCGCCCGCGCCCAAAAAACCCGAACGCCCCCAGCCTCCGACCCGCTCCTTTGAGGCGCCGGGTGCACCAAAGTTCGCCCGCTTGGATGGCAAGCCCGGAGCCAATCCTCCGGTGGATGTGGATGGTGATTTTGTGGTTGGCCCCGACTACGTGCCCGCTCCGGAATTCAAGGTGGTCGAGGGCGTGCCCCAGGGGAAGGTGCAGCAATTCAGCATGGATTCAAAGGACTGCAAACGCTTCAACCCCGGCATAGCCAGGGATGTGTTCGGGACGGTGGACCCGAACAATCCCAAGACGCTGATCGTTGAAACCCGTCCCGTGGATTACAAGCGGACCGTCACCGTTTATGTGCCGGCCCAGTACGTTGCGGGCACTGCGGCCCCCTTCCTCGTCACCCACGATGGCCCGGGGATGGGCCGCCCCGATATGAACCTGGCCCACCTACTGGACAACCTGATCGCCCAGAAGCGGGTGCCGGCAATGATTGCGATCATGATTTCGAGCGGGGGCGGCGATGCCCAGGGTCACGAGCGCGGCCGCGAATATGACACCATGTCGGGCCTGTACGCTGAATTTATCGAGGAGGAGGTGCTGCCGCTGGTGGAGAAAACCTACGAGGTAAAGCTGACCAAGGACCCCGAAGGCCGCGCCACCATGGGGAACAGCTCCGGGGGCTCCGCCGCGCTGATCATGGCCTGGTACCATCCGGAATGGTACCGCCGGGTCCTGACCTTTTCCGGGACTTTCGTCAACCAGCAGTGGCCCTTTAACCCGGAGACACCCGATGGCGCGTGGGGCTTCCACAACAAGCTCATTCCGGAGAGCGCGCCCAAGCCGCTGCGCCTTTGGATGGCCGTAGGCGACCGGGACCTGCTCAACCCAAACGTGATGCGCGACGAGATGCACGACTGGGTGGAGGCGAACAACCGGATGGCTGTGGCCCTCAAGGCCAAGGGTTACCACTACCAGTACCTCTACTGCCTCAATGCCGGTCACGGCATCGGCAACGCGCGAGCCCAAATCCTGCCGCAGGCCCTCGAGTGGCTGTGGAAGGGCTATCCCCTCACGCTGGCGCAATAAGACGCTACATCGGCCCACTCCGCCCTGCCCAAGCCGGGCCGCCCCGGTCTTGGAAGGCTGTAGTCCCGCGTCTCTCCTGGAACATCCGCCAGCGGCATCCGCTGCATTCCTGCCGAGGGGCTCCCCGGTGGCTGCCGCTGACAGCCTCGCCGCGGAGCACGGAGGAACGTCTTTTCGCCTCAGAGTTTCTCGTAAAAACGGAGCGCCTCAACAGGACTCGAAAGTTCGCGCAACGGCACCTGCCTCCCCCCCGCCCCGGGGTCCTGGGCGATGTAATCAAACCCGCTCTTGCCAACCACCAGCACGAAGTGGGTCCCTCTCCCCGGCGGGCGCACCCGTACAATGACAGGGTTTCCCCTCAGTAAATTCCAATCCATGAGCCGGTAAGAGGGAAGGTCCTCGTAAGCGTGCCGCACCTTGCCCGGTTCGTACAACGCAGCCACCTCCCAGTAGATCCACCCGCGCTCCGTGTAGCCCCCGTTTTCGATCAAAAATGCATTGAGCCGTTTGGGATCCAGATCCATGCCGTAGCCAGCCAAAACCATGGCGGCGGAAGTGACCGCACACCCCTCAGCGCCCAGGGTGTTCTGCGTGGAGGCTAGCAGTTCGCCGCCCCAGCGGGGGTCTGCCTGCGCAAAAGACGGAACGCGGAGCAGCACGGGGCGCGGAAAAAACAGCCCTCCCGAGGGCTGCAAAGCCCCCTTTCTGTCCCACCTTTCCCATGCGACGGACGCCAACCCCCAGAGTAAAAAGGCGGCCAGCACCCGGCGAAATCCGTACCGGCTGACAAAACTGTGGGAAAAAATACTCATGGAACGGTGCTTTGGATTCTGTGGCCTGAGACAACGACAAGGCGAAACCGGCTCGGATCGGATGCCGGCCGGCCCGAGGGCGGAGGCGGCGGATTTAGGAATGCAGCAGTATTTTTCCGGAGCGCTCCCCCCGTTGAGCGTGCGCCAGGGCGGCCTTCACCTCACCCAAGGCATAGACGGCCTCCACCGGGGTGTGAAGCACACCCGAGGCAGCCCACTCGAGCAACTGGGCAAACAGTGCCGCGACCTCCGTCGCACTGGCGCGCCGGTACCATTGCGAAATCCAAAAGCCGCGCAGAATGAGATCTTTGAAAATGAGCAGTCCATTCGGAAGGGTCAGGGGTTGCTTTGCCATGGCGCCGTAGGTCACCAGCGTTCCGGACGGAACGAGCGCCTTGGCCAGTCCGAGCGCACTCTCTCCCCCGACCGCGTTCAGCCCCAGCCAGAGGGGTGCGCCATCGACCGCCGCCGCAATGCGCTGCGCCAAACCCGGCCCCTCTTCCAGAACCACGTCCGCCCCTGCCTCGCGCAGTTCTGCTTCCAAGCCGGGACGCCTGACGATGTTGACCGTGCGCAGGCCCCTCGCCCTGGCGATTTGGATCACGGAGCGGCCGACCCCCGAGTTGGCGGCATTCTGTACCAACCAGTCCCCCGGCCGCAGCGTGGCGAAGTTTTGCAGCATACAGAAAGCGGTCGCGGGGTTGATGCGCAACATCGCCGCCTGTTGCGCAGGAACCGTCTCGGGAACCGTCACCAAATCCGCGATGCGTGCCACCCCGAAAGCCTGCCACGCTCCAAAGCCCGGGGGCAGCAGCACACGCCGCCCTGGCAAACCCTCGGCGTTGCCGGGATCCCCGCCTTCTGCCAGCGCAACCACACGGCCAACCCCCTCGTGACCCGGCACACAGGGCAGCACCGGCAGTTGTCCGTAACGCCCCTCCAACACATTGAGGTCGGCTGGGTTGACCGGGGAATACTCCATCTGGACAAGCGCCTCGCCCTCGAGCGGGACGGGCAAAGGCGAGGACCGCAATTCGGCTGCCTCCAGGGGACTCCCGAACTTTGAAAGCCAGACGGCACAATTATTTTGGGGAAGCTGGGCAGCAGATCCACTCATAGAATAGAGTCAAGACTGCTTGAAACGTGCGCCAAAGCAAACCGTCTCGGAGTTACCGGGAAACCTGGACGGTGCGGCTGGGGGGTGGGTTCAAGGATTTCCATGGCGACTCCCACCCCAAACGCAGCCCTTTCCAGCGGCACCCGCATCGCCCTACTGGGGGCCTGCGCCAATATTCTTCTGGCGCTGAGCAAGGTCCTCGCGGGCGTGCTGGGAAACAGCTACGCCCTCATCGCCGACGGGGTGGAATCCACGCTGGATATCTTTGGGTCGCTCGTGGTTTGGGCGGGGCTGCGCTACGCCGCTCTTCCCCCGGATGACACCCATCCCTACGGCCACGGCAAAGCCGAAACGCTCGCCTCCATCGCCGTGGGGGCGCTCCTTTTGGGAACCGCCCTTTTGCTGGCGGTCCAGAGCATCCGTGAAATCCTCACGCCGCACCACGCTCCCGAGCCGTTCACGCTGCTTGTTCTGCTGCTGGTAATCGCGGTCAAGGAAAGCCTGTTTCGAACCGTGCTCCGCCACAGCAACACGCTGGGTAGTGCGGCCCTTCACTCCGACGCCTGGCACCACCGTGCCGATGCGATCACCTCCGGAGCCGCGTTTGTCGGCATCAGCATCGCGCTGCTTGGAGGACCGGGCTACGAGGCTGCCGACGACTATGCCGCGCTCCTCGCCTGCGGCATCATTGCCTTCAATGGCATCCGGATTCTCGGACCGGCGATCAACGAGGCCATGGACATGGCCCCACCTCCCGAGGTCGAGCGCTCGGTCAGGGAGTCGGCTGCTCTGGCCCATGGCGTGCGGGGCGTTGAAAAGTGTAAGGTCCGGAAGATGGGCGTCGAATTCTATGTGGACATGCATGTCCTCGTGGACGGAGACCTCTCCGTCCGGGAGGGCCACGCAATCGCGCACGCAGTCAAGGACGCGGTCCGGGGAAGGATGCCCTCGATCGCCGACGTGCTGGTTCATATTGAACCACTGTAGGGATGCCCCGAGCAAAGGGCCCCATCCCCTCACTCCGCCGCCTGCAACGCGAGTTGTTGAATCCGGCGCAGGTCCAGCTTGCCGCTGGCAAGTTGGGGGATTTCAGCACACCGCACCCACTGTCTGGGGATCCACAGGTTGGGAATTCCAGCAACCGCCAAAGCCCTGCGCAGTTGCGGAAATTCAAGTTCCCGGCTGCTGAGCAGGACCAGAGCCTCCCCCTTGGCCTCGTCCGGGACTCCGGTGACCGTCACCGTAAGGTCCTCGCCCTCGATTCCCAGGCAACGGCGCACCGCCGCCTCAACCGTCTCGTGCGGAACCATCTCGCCGCCGATCTTCGAAAACCGCGAGAGCCGTCCCTCGATGTAGAGAAAGCCGTCCTCGTCAAAGCGGGCCAGGTCGCCGGTGGCAAACCAGCCCTCCCGGAGCACCAGCGCCGTCCGGACCGGGTCGTCCAGGTAGCCCTCAAAAACGTTTACTCCCTTGAGCCACAGCATTCCAGTGGCGTACAGCGGCAGGGGCGCTCCCGTCTCAGGATCCCGGATTCTGGCGGTCAGTCCCGGAGCGAGCATTCCCACGGAGCCACGCCTGGAAGCCGGTTGCGGGCTGACCGAGCCATCCGCGGGCGGCGGGTCAGGAAGATTCACGCTCACCACCGGAGACGTCTCCGTCAGACCGTAGCCTTGAAGCACAGGAATTCCAAACCGGGCCTCAAAGGCGTCCGCGAGGTCCATGGGTAACTTCTCCGCTCCGGTGACGAGCAGTTCGACACTTGCGAGCTGCTTCGGCGCGGCTTTGCGCAGATAACCCCGCAAAAAAGTAGGCGTCGAACACACCAGCTTCACGCCATGCCGCTCCACAAGCTCCGCATTTTTGGGAATATCAAGTGGTGAAGGGTAGGTCACCATGCGCAGCCCTTCGATCAGCGGAAACCAGAGGTTGACGGTGCTTCCAAAGGAATGAAACACAGGCAGACAGGCCAAAATGGCATCGCCTCGGCGCAGCCCTAGCATCGAGGAAAACTGGGCCACGTTTCCAAGCAGATTCCTGTGGGAGAGCACCACTCCTTTCGGATCCCCCGCACTCCCGCTGGTAAAGAGCAAAACCGCCTCGGAACGACCTCCTTGCGCAGGCACCTTTGCCAGGCAACCGATCCAGTCCGATGGCAGGAGGGCACTCAGCAGACGCCAAAAAACGATGCGCACCTTGATTGCTGGCAGAAGGCGCTCGAGCAAAAGCCGGTTCTCCGGCCAGGGAAAATCCGGCAGGCGCGCCACAAAGGCATCCGCCGTGAGCACCGAGCGCACCCCAGCGATCCTGCAGGCGGCTTCAAGGGCGCTCCGACCCGCCGTAAAATTCAGATTTACAGGAACCTTACCTGCCAGGACCACGGCCAGGTTCGCCACGGTGGCCCCCTTTCCGGGAGGGAGTACCACGGCGATCCGCGACTCGGGGCAGGTGGCCCGCAAGACCGAGGCCAGCGCTAGGCCCGCAGCCAACAGGTTACCGGCGCTCAACTCGGTGCCGTCCATCCCGTCGCAGACCACGGTGCTCCGGAGGTCGCGCCGCAACCCCCGGATGGCAGCCCGACCCAGGTGCCCCTTCAGAAAGGGCCTTTCCTGATAACAAAGTTCGCTCAGGTCCCACAAACTCTCCCTCAACCGCTCCGGAGAGGCGCACTCCGGGGAAAGGTGCGCCCCAAAGGCAACCCGTACCGGATAGGGAAATGCGCGCGGGCGCTTGAAAAAATAACGGCCTTCGGAAAAGGAGAACACCGAACCCCAAGTGCCGTCCATCCAGACGGGAACGCAGGGCACGCCCGCCTCCTGGGCAAGGAGCGCAAAGCCCCGCTGGAGGCGGATCAGCCCGCCGGTGCGCGTCAGCGTTCCTTCGGGAAAAAGGCAGACCACCTCGCCATTTTGGAGCGCTTTAACAGCCGCCCGAATGCCGGCCTTTGCGCGCGTCGGGGACACGGGGATCGCGCCAAACAGCACCAACCAGGGAGCGAGCCAGGGATTGTGATAATGGCTCTCGTCAGCCAGGAAGCGGATGCGCCGGGGCGTTGCCAGTTGCAACAAAAGCGAATCAATCCAGGTGACGTGGTTGGGCAGCAAGAGACACCCCCCCTCGGGCAACGGCGGGGAGGGAAGCACCCTGACGCGATAGAACAGGGAGGCAAGGCCCAGTCCCACCCAGCGGAGCAGCGTTTCCGGAAGAAAAAGACCTGTCATTTTTCGGAAAACGCGTGGAAGTCAGCAGGCCATCGCGGGAGTCGGGCCCGGGTCCCTGCACACCAGATGGAGGGATGGCCGCCTAGCCGCGCCGCTTGAGTACCAACCGCTTGAGACGCGAATTTTCCTGCGGACTCCACGTCGTAATCTCCGGATCCTCGGCAAAGGCGTTGTGCACTATCCTGCGCTCGTAGGCGTTCATCGGCTCCAAATGGAGCGGGCGGCCGGTCTGACGCACTGTTTCCGCCAGATCCCGAACGCGGGAGACCAACCGGTCCTCCTGCATGCCCCGGTAGTGCTCCACGTCCACATGCACCTTGGGCGTGGACTTGTCCCGCGCCTGAAGCATCCGGTTGAGGAGGGTCTGGATGTCGTCAACCACGCGTCCCTCTTTGCCGATCAACCGGTCCTTGTCGGCGCTGTAGATCTGCAGGGTGATGCAGTCCGCCGTGCGCGTTTCCTCCACTTGGCAGTAGAAGCCAAGCAGGCTCAACATGGTTTCGAGAGTCTCGCGTGGATCCAGATTCATAAAGAGGGGCGCATGCCGCGCCAGGTTCACTTTCTGCCGCCTGAAACCACCGTCTGCAAGCCCTGGCTTTTCTTCCGGTTGGTGATCAGCAACTGCACAATCGTGAAGACGTTCTGCACTGTCCAATACAGAGCGAGCGCCGAGGCGTAATTATAGCAGAACATCACGAACATGAGGGGCATGAACATGAAGATGCGCTGTTGCATCGGGTCCCCCGTCTTCGGGGTGAGCTGCATCTGATAGAACATCGTGCCTGCCATGAGAATGGGCAGCACGTTGATGGGGAACCCGGCCACAAACGCGATCGTGTCGGCCTGTGAAAGGTCGTGTGCCCAGAGGAACGAGCTGTTACGCAGTTCCACCGCCTTGCCCAGCATGTTGTAGAAGCCGAAAAAGATGGGGATCTGGACAAACATCGGCAGACACCCTGCAAAAGGGTTAATGCCGTGCTTTTTGTAGAGCCCCATCATTTCCACGTTTAGTTTCTGTGGATCGTTTGTGTATTTCTCCCGCAGGGCGGTCATCTTCGGCTGCAGATCCTGCATGCGCTTCATGGAGGCGGTGGCCTTGTTCTGGAGAGGCCACATGAGGGTTTTAATCAAGAGGGTCAGGACAATGATCGCGGCCGCGTAGGACCCGAGCACTCCCTTGAGCGCGTTCATGGAGCCGAGCAGCGCCCGGCTCACAAAACCGAACCAGCCAAAATCCAGCATCGCTTCCTGGCCTTTGCCCAGGTCCTGAAGACGCCCATGTTCGCGGGGACCAGCAAACAGTCTGAGCTTGTGGACGATTTCCTTGCCCGGCTCGAGCACGGCCACCGGGTAACGGAGGGCGCCGTCGACGGCCATCGGGACCGGCCCCCCGCTGGAGGAACGGCCGCCTACGTTCCACTGCTCCGCGGTCACGGAAAAACGGCGGGCGAGGGCCTCGGTTGCCACCTCACCCACGGGGGTCAGGAGCGTGGCATAGTATTGGTTGGTCACACCGGCCCAGAGAATCTCGCCCGAATCCGTGTACAAAGCCGGGGTCTTGCCCATACCCAAAATCCCGTTGTTGGAGAACCAGGAGACGCCCGTGAACTTGGAGTCACCCGCCTTGGAGCGGTTGAAGCCCGTATAAAGCTCCTGATCCTTGACGTGCAGGGCAACCGCCGAACCCACCCGCATTGCGTAAGAGGGGACGGTCACGGGCACCGTTCCGGCATGGCTAAAGCGCACCTCGACATCCATCTGGTACTCAGCGACCTCGCCCTTTTCCTCCTTCGGCTTGCTCAAGCTGAAGCGTTTTTCGACCACAAACTGTCGGGGGTCCGTCCGGCGGAACGTCACGCTTTTGCGGTCTGGAGCCACCTCCATTGTGTAGGGCTCGAGCACAGTCGCCTCGAACCCCTCGGTAAGGGCTCCGATCGGGATACCCCCGAACTCATTGAGAACCACCGGTTGGTCGCCCTCGCTCTTGTGCTGGAGCAAGTTGACACGCTCCAAGCCGCCGCCAATGTTGGTAAACACCCATTCCGCCTCGGGTGAACCAAGCGTCTCTACCACCTTGGAGCCGCCGCGGGCGGACACGCTGGGCGCCGGGGCGGGGGCGGCCGCCGGGGCGGGGGCGGCCGTCGGGGCGACTGGAGTGGGGGCGGCAGAAGCCGCGTCGCCCGGCTTGGCTTCGGGTGCCGAGGCCGGGGCGGCGAGCGCAGCGGCGTCCTGCTCCAGGCGGGCCTTTTCCATCTGCTTGCCGTAATAAAACTGCCAGCCCACCAGCACAATAATCGCAAAAGCGACCCCAATTTTTCCTGTTCGATCCATAAGATAAATTTATTTTTTGTTCAGCTTCCCGGGCACCGGATCGTATCCGGAACCGCCCCACGGGTGGCAGCGGACGAGCCTGCGCATTCCGAGCCAGACCCCGGCAAGACTGCCGTGCATTTCAAGGGCTTCCAAACAGTACTGCGAGCAACTCGGCTCAAACCTGCAACCGCAGCCTGCACCTCCCACAGCATGCAGCACTGGTGAAATTCCAATTTGATACCCTCTGAGGAGCAACCGCAGCAAAAGCTTCATGCGCCCAGTATGCCGGCCCGCCGCGCCAGCTTGCACCATTCCGCATCCAGTTCGGCGAAGGTGGCTTCCGCAGCCCTGAAGCGCGCCACGGTCACGCACCACACCCCGTCCCGAATTCGAGCCAAGTGCGCCTGTTGAATGTGGCGGATCCGGCGACGCACCTTGTTGCGGACCACGGCGCCTCCGACCTTTTTGGAAGTAACCACACCGAATCTGGGCGGGCCCTCGTGGCGCGGGGCGTCTGGGGTGACCGCAGGAGGCGCTGCCTCTGCCTGAGCGACAGTCGCTTTAGACTTCCGCGGAACGACCTTCCACACCCCGAAAACCAACCACTTGCCCGCAAACGAAACACCCGCCTCCCGCACCAGGCGAAACTCGCCAGAGCGCTTGAGACGGGACAATTTTCGATTCTGAGCATCCATGGCCCGGGTGCGACTGGGGCGCAATGACCCGAGACGCGAAAGCCTAGGCGGTCTTGAAAGCGGCTGCCCGCACGGCCTTTGTGGAGGCGCGAAGTGCTGCACGGCGCTGCTTGCGCTGCACGAGCGCCTTGGCTGCGTTGTTGTTCTGGTCGGTCTGGCGCTCGAAGTGGATTTCCACGCCCTTGGGCAACAGCCGCTGGCGTCCACGCTGGCGGCGGCGCGAAAGGATGGCGCGGCCGTTCTTGGTTTTCATCCGCGCGCGGAAGCCGAACTGCTGCTTGCGAGTGCGCTTGGAGGGCTGGTAGGTGCGTTTCATAACTTAAAGAGACTGAAAATAAATAAGATCCCGGGAGGGCCAGACAGCCGGTTCCAGAGAAAAAGGGAGCTTGAAAGTAATCACTACCCACCACTTGTCAACGATCCACTTACCAGTTGGCAGGGAAGTTTTGCCTCCCCACCCAAAAACCTCCATCAAATCCAAAAAAGAAGCTTCCCACGGGCGTCCCAAGCGCCTGCGTGCCTATCCAAACTGGCACTCATTCCGTCTTCTGGAGGTAGGCAAAAAGGTGGCGCACCGCCGCGTCACTCAATCCAGCGAGGATACCCTCCGGCATCATGGACACGGGACTCGCCTCCAAGCCCGCCAAATCCGCCTGGCGTAGCCGGCTTTTTTGGCCGCCCAGATCCCGGAGCACCACCTCCTGTGCGGACTGCGAATCGAGCATTCCACTCAAAACCTGCCCGTTCTGGAGGCGCGCGGTGTAGGTCGCGAACCCCTCGCGGATTTCAAGACTGGGGTAAACAATGTTGTCCACCCAGAAGTCCAGACTCCCCCGCTCGTACCCTGTCAACTCGGGGCCCACGGCGTTCCCCTCGCCGAAGAGTTTGTGGCAGGCTGCACACCGTTCCTGAAAAAGGATCCGTCCCTGAGCAGCATCCCCCTGCCCGGCGCCCTCCTTCACCGCCTTGCGCAGGCGCCCCGCCTCGGCCAGCTTCGCCTCGGGAGAAAGTACGCCGACAATCCCCCTCCACAGCCGTGTGACCGCCTCCTGAAACGGTGCGTTTTTGTGGGACTGAAGCAGGGACACAATTTCCGGCGAGACGTGCTTTGCCGGCACCTTCCATTCCTCGACGGCCTGCACCAGCAACCCGGCCCACGCCTCGCGCCCTGCCAAGACCCGCAGCGCTGTCTCCCGCAGTTGCCTGTCCCCCGCAAATCTGGCCTCGTAACCGGAGAGCACCGCGCGGGGAATCTCCATTCCGTCCTGGCGCAGCGACGAAACCAGCACCGCCCGCTTGAGTCCCGGAGAGGGGGCGCTGCCGGAGAGCACGGCGGCAAAGGCCGTGCCGATTTCGGGAACCGCGACATCCGCCAAGGCCCTGGCAACGCCCAGGCGCTTTTGCTCGGGAGCTTTTGGATCCTGCAAAGCCTTGAGTGCCTGGGAAATGGCCCCGGGCTTGCCGGAACGCAATTCCCCCAGAAGCGCCCCCCCGTCTCTCACCTCCATATGGGCCAGCAAGGCCTTGCGCAAAGGGGGGGGCAACTCGGGGAGGACAACCCCGTCAAGAGCGGTCGAGACTCCCTCCAAAAATGAGCCCCTGGCAGCCTCCCCGGAGAAGGCCTCGAGCAACTCCGCCGCCGCCCGCCATGGTTCGCCACCACCTGCGGCGGCCAGGCGCTGCCCCAACCGGCGGGACAGGTGCGTCTCAAAAAGAGGACTCTCCAACAGGCGCCGCTCCGACAGCAAGAAAGCCGTCAGCTCCGGCAGGCCTGCCGCGACTTTGCTTTCCAGCAGCCACCAGGCAAGCAGCGGCAGATGGGTCTCCTCCGGCGGCACGGGCCCAAGGGCGGCCTCCAACAGCGCCAGTCCGGACCCTGCGGGCAGCCGTTTTCCGGAGGCAAGCAGCTGTGCCCGCACCTCAAGGTGCTTTTCCTCCCGAGCCAACTGCTTGAGTTCAGGCGCGCATGCCGCATAGCGCTCCCACTTTTCACCCGCGATTTTCACTGCCCAACGGCGGACATACGGGTCGGGGTGCCGCAGCAAAACGGCCAAAAATGCCGGCTCCACCCCGTCCAGCAGGTCCAGTGCGAAAAGCGCATCGAGCGCATGGGGACCGGGCTGCGCCGCGGTCCGCTGCAGCTGCGGCGCCAGTTCAGCCAGATGTCGCCAGCCGATTTCCAACGCGGCCTGCCGCCGGAACCAGCGGTTCGAATGTTCCAGCAACCCGAGCAACTGCCGGGGCGGAGCGGAATGCAGGTCGAAGGGGGCGAGCTTTGGGGGCGCCCCCTCGGGACGGACTCTATACACTCGCCCGCTGGTCTTGTGCCAGTCGTCCACCGGGCGCACATGGCTGAGCCGGGTGTCGTACCAGTCGGCGATGTAAACGGCTCCGTCGGGACCGACCTTGGCGTCCACTGGTCTGAACCATCGGTCGGTGGAGGAGAGCAGGTTGGGCTCGTCCCGGGTGCGGAAGGTGGATCCTTCGGGGAGCAGTGCGCTGACGTAGACGAGGTTGGCGAGCGAATTGGGCGCAACCACCCGCCCATCAAAGGCCTTCCCCAAAAGCCCCCCCTCGTAGATTACAAACGCTTGGGGAAAGCGCCGGGCATCCCCCTCGTGACCCATGTGCGCAAAAAATCCGTACGCGTGGGGATTGGTCAGCGGGCCATGCTTACCCCAGCTTTTGACTCCGTAGCTGCCCTGCTCGTAGTGCATTCCCCGGGTTCCTCCCGCGTTTGTGCCGGAAAAAACCCTTCCTTTGGAATCTATATCCAGGCTGAAGGTGTTTCCTCCGCCCTCTGCGTAAACCTCAAACCGTTTGCTCTCGGGATGGTACCTCCAGATGCACTGTCCCTCCCAACGGACGTTTCGAGACACCGGGGAAGTGACGTTTCCGGTGCAAGTGCTCCCGCTGGCCCCGTAAAGCCAGCCGTCGAGTCCCCATTGCAGACTGCTGGCGACAGAGTGAGTGTCCTCGATGCCAAAGCCGCTCAACGCCACCTCTGGCTCCCCCTCGGGCTGGCCGTCCCCGTCCGCATCTGCATAGCGCAACAGATATGGCGGATTGAGCACCCAGATCGACCCCGCCCCGGGCAGGGCTGCGCTGGCGAGGTTGAGCCCCGTGAAAGCCTCGCTCCTCTTGTCAAAGACGCCGTCTCCGTCACTGTCCTCAAAAACACTCACCCGGTCCGCCCCCTTCTCGCCGCGGGGCGGCGGCAGCGGTATCCGGTCAAACTGGGCGCGCAGGTGGGAGTCGTAACTGACGACCTTGAGTCCCGCCGGAAACTGGTACTGCCTGTACTCCACCACCCACAGGCGCCCGCGGGAATCCCAGTTCATGTACAGGGGCTGTTCCACCGCAGGCTCGGCTGCCATCAGATCCACCACCAACCCGGGCCTCACCGAAAAAAGCGCCAGTGCCTCCGCAGGAAGCGTCGGGGGGGTCCCATCCGCGAGCGTGCCGCGACCCGCGTAGGTCTCCATGATGTGGCGCACCTTCTCATTGCCCGCTGCGTCCGCTGAAGGCGGTGTTTCAGCCCCCCGGGAAAGCGGCAGCGTTGCACCTGCAAAACAAACGAAGGAAAAAACAACTGCGGGCTTCATCTCGGCAATCAGCCTCAAAAACTAACGCAAGTGAATCCCTGATTTCGAGATACGCGCGGAGCATTTTCAATCAAAGGCGGCTTGTTTTACTCTCAAAGCGCCGCCCGCCCCCTTTCCACGCCGCCCGCAGCGCTGCCTCCCGGATTGTAAAAGCGCCACACCCAAGCCGGAATGGCCTCAAAAAACGCGCCCAAAACAAATTCTCCGCAATCGCCATCGGCCGGCTGAGCGGGTTAGCTCACAGTTCAGATTCCGAACCCTTTCTCTAGTGGAACCCGCCCTCTTTCTTCGCAACCTTTGGTACTACGCAATGCACGGCTCCCAGCTAAAGGCTGGCATGCTCCTGCAAAAGGAAATCCTTGGGGAAAAGGTCGTCTTCGGCCGCAACCGTTCGGGCAAACCCTTCGCGCTTCGGGACAACTGTCCACACCGGGGAATCCCTCTTTCGGAGGGCAGCTTTGACGGAGAACTGATTCAGTGCTGTTACCACGGCTGGCAGTTCGACTGCTCGGGGGTGTGCCAAAAAATCCCCGCCCTCGCCGAGCCCATGGCCAACCTGGCGCGCATCAAGGCGCAGTCCTACCGGTGCGAGGAGGTGCACGGCACCGTTTGGATATTCATGCCGGACGCCCAGAACCCGCCGGAAGAAGGGGCGGTGCCGCCAACCCCAGACCTTTATATTCCAAAGGGGGAGACATTTCTGCAGGTCGAAACCATTTCCCTCGCCGGGGACATTGACCACGCCACGATCGGGTTGATCGATCCTGCGCATGTCACCTTTGTGCACCAGTCGTGGTTCTGGCGCACCAGCAAGTCCGCCAAGGCAAAGGAAAAGCATTTTGAACCGGTGGGGAAAGGCTTCCGGATGAAGCGCCACCAACCCAACAAGGAAGCCAGCGGCAAGGGCTATTCGCTGTTTCGCGGGGGCGTCTCCACCGAGATCACCTTTGAGCTGCCGGGACACCGCTTTGAACACATCCAGGTCGGCGAGTCGGACTTTCTAGTTTCGATCACGGTTCTGACCCCGGTCAACGAGACAACCACCGAACTCAACCACATCTTTTTCAGCACCATCGGGTGGATGAAGTTTGTTTTCTGGCCCCTCGCACGTCTGGGCCGGGCTTTCATCTGTCAGGACGTGCGGGTGTTCCGGAAGCTGCAAAAGGGCCTCGCATCCCAGCCCAAGCTCATGCTCATCGGGGATCCCGATGCGCAGGCCCGCTGGTACATGGACCTCAAAAAGCAGTGGCAACTCTCCCAGCAGACGGGCAAGGCTTTCGTCAATCCAGTCGCCCCTGCCACGCTGCGCTGGGTGACCTAGTCGGAGACACCGGAGTTGCCCGGCGGGAGCCAGCCCGTTAGGCTCGAAGCGCAGCTTTCGGTGGAGGCCCCTTCAGGCCAACCGCCTGTCGCCTGCCCCCCTAACATGAAAATCTGCGCCCCCCTCCTATTCGCCCTCGTGGCGTCGCCCCTTCTCGGACAGCAACCCGCGGAGCCCGCCAAGCCGGGCCTGCCTGCCCCCACGTTTGCCGACGTGAGCTACGGCGCCCACGAAAGGCAGGTGCTCGACTTCTGGCGCGCCCCCTCGGACTCCCCCACCCCACTGCTCTTTTTCATCCACGGCGGAGGCTGGGTCCGGGGCGACAAGTCCAGCGTGGGCGGCGCCGTGCAGGAGTGTCTGAAAGCCGGCATCTCCGTGGTTTCCATCAACTACCGCTACTCGTGGCAGGCCCAA
>JBIKSY010000380.1:0-3193 GCA_044348365.1 Chthoniobacteraceae bacterium | reverse complement strand
CTTTCCTTCGAGGAAAAACAGATGGTGATCCTTGGAAGCGAGTACGCTGGGGAGATGAAAAAAGGGGTGTTCACGCTGATGAACTACCTCATGCCCAAACAGGGGCTGCTCTCGATGCACTGTTCGGCCACTGCAGACCATACAGGCAGGCATTCCTCGGTCTTGTTCGGCCTTTCGGGCACTGGAAAAACCACCCTTTCCGCCGACCCCAAGCGGCACCTCATCGGCGACGACGAACACGTCTGGGGGGACGACGGCATCTTCAACATCGAGGGCGGTTGTTACGCCAAGACCATCGACCTGACCCCTGAGGCCGAGCCCGAAATCTACAGGGCGCTTCATTTCGGAGCGGTGTTGGAAAACGTGGTCCTCAACGAGGACGGACTTGAGGTGGACTTCCACGACACCTCCATCACCCAAAACACCCGCGGAGCCTATCCCATAGAGTTCATCCAAAACGCTCGGATCCCCTGCGTTGCGGGCCATCCGACCGACCTGATCTTTTTAACCTGCGACGCGTTTGGCGTCCTGCCACCCGTCTCCAAACTGACCACGCCCCAAGCCATGTACCATTTCATCTCGGGCTACACAGCCAAGGTGGCCGGGACCGAGGAAGGGGTTACCGAACCCTCGACCACCTTCAGCGCCTGTTTTGGCGCGCCTTTTCTCGTGTGGCATCCAGGCAAGTACGCCGAGTTGCTTGCCGAAAAGTTGCGCGAGCACCGGGTCAACGTCTGGCTGGTCAACACGGGCTGGACCGGGGGCAGTTACGGGGTTGGAAAACGCATCCCCCTCGCCCACACGCGGGCCATCCTTGACGCGATCCACGGCGGGGTGCTTGCACACGCCCCCACGGAACTGGACCCCATTTTTGGGGTGGCGGCAGTCTCGCACGTCCCCCGCGTGCCGGAGCAACTGCTCGTCCCGTCACGCGCCTGGACAGACGAGGCCGCCTACCATGCCACGGCGACCAAACTTGCCGCGGCGTTTACGGCGAACTTCCAACAGTTTGAAGCCGGCGTCTCCGCCGAGGTCCGTGCCGCGGGTCCTCGGTGACTGGCAAAGATCCGCACGCACCAAGCGGCAGACTCGCTCGCCTCATCCCCCGGAAAACCTCGCCCCGATGAAGCCCGGACTCAAAGCCAGAATCATTGCCGAGTGGCGCGGCCTGCCGGAGGAGCCCTTTCCCAAGGACACCGCGGCGGCCGTGGGGGGGTTGGTGGAGTCGGTTCTGGGCAAACTGGGACTCAAAACGCGGATCCGCGAAGAGGAAATCAAGGCGGCGTGGAAGGACGTAGTCGGTGATTTTCTCGCCCGCCATTCCGCTCCCGCGGCTCTGGAAAACGGCACCTTAATCGTCCACGTCCTCCAACCCACCGTGCACTTTGAACTGGAGCGGGTCTGGAAGCGGAAACTGCTGGTCAAACTACAGGAGCGCTTCGGCAAAACAACGGTGCGTGAAATCCGCTTTCGCCTGGGCTGAGGAAGCCCTCCCCAAGAATGCGATGGGTCTCTGCCAACGCATTCAGGGAGCGCTTTTGGGCCCGCGGTTCCCGTGGGAGACACACGGCCTCGGAATGCATCCGAACCCGCCGCCCCACACCCTAGGGCGCGGCAAAGTGATGCAGCGCATCGGTGCGCTGTCCCGGCCGTATCCAACTCAAGTGCGCGCTCACCGCCCTGGTGACAAAGCGCTTGGCCACGGCCACCGCCTCCCTCAAATCCCCCCCCTTTGCCAACTCCGCTGCGATCGCTGCCGAATACGTGCACCCGGTGCCGTGGGTGGAAACATCCCTGACAAAAGGCGCCTCAAACCACAGTTCCCTTCCACCGACTTCCACCAACAAATCCGCGGCACTCTCCTCGCGTAGGTGCCCCCCCTTCATGAGAAAGGCCGTCCCGTATGCCCTGACCAGTTCCTGCCCCGCCTCGCGCATCTCGGTCCTTGAAGCAATCCTCCATCCGAGCAGCGCCGAGGCCTCGTCCAAATTGGGAGTCACCAGCGTTGCACTCGGGAAGAGACGCCTTTGGTAAACAGCAACCGCTTCAGGTTGCAACAAACGGTCTCCGGAAGTGGCCACCATCACCGGATCCACCACCAGCGGAGGAGTGCCGTTCAGTGGCCGCAACTTCCCAAGAATGTCAGCCACCGCGCTCAGAATCTGCGTGGAATACAGCATCCCCGTCTTGATCGCTGCCACCGGAAAGGCCTCAAAAAGGAGTCTGACCTGCTCGACTACGAGCGAGGGATCCATGCCCTGAATCGCACTCACCTTTCCCGGCACCTCCGCCACCACGCACGTCACCGCCGTCAACCCGTACACCCCCAGGGCACTCATTGTCTTTAAGTCAGCCTGGATCCCTGCTCCTGCGCTGTTGTCAGAACCGGCGATACTCAAGACGGGGCAAAGCAAACTCATACCTCAGCCTAACAAGATTGATTTTGCAGGCAACCCCCTCCCGCCCCGTTTCCCGGGTGCCTCGCCTCACTGCTTGTTCCCCCGCAGCGATCCACTCAGACTCATGTGGTCGCTCCTTTTTTACGCCCGCCCCGCCAGCATGATTCAAGAACTGCCCGAACTAAAAGTCACCGTGGACCGCGTGGTGTTCGCCCCACATCTGGACGCGCCCCCCGAGCGCCCTTACCCCTTCGTGTACTTCATCACCATCCTCAACGCCTCCGACAAAACTGTCACGCTCAAGGGGCGCAAATGGGTGGTCACTGACTCCCAAAACCAAAGTGTTGTCGTCGAGGGCGAGGGCGTCGTCGGCAAATTTCCGATGCTCTCCCCGGGCGAATCCTTTTCCTACAACAGCTACCACGTCACCGCCTCCGACAGCGTCGCCCAAGGCGCATTTCTGGCACTCACCGAGGACAGTGTCGCCGTGTTTGCGAAGATCCCCCCCTTCGCGCTGGTCATCCCCAAGCAAGGCACTTGATCCCCCCGCTTGGGATTGGGTGCTCGGCCGGCGACGCCAACGCCAGGGGCACCGCCCCTAGCGGGAAGGCTTCAAGACGGGCTCGGCCTTGGGGGGGCCGGCCGGCCGCACCGGTTCTGCTTTGGGAGGTGCTTCGGAAGAGGGGTGGGGCGCAGAGGGGGGCGATTGAAGCACAGGCATCTCCCCTGCCGTACGCAAAGGGGCTGCCGGATAACGTCCCTCCGGCGCGGCGCTCATCACCTCGGTCCAGACA
>JBIKSY010000379.1:0-3198 GCA_044348365.1 Chthoniobacteraceae bacterium | reverse complement strand
TTCAAGCACAACGGTCATGCTTGCGCTCGGAGACGCTCTGGCCATGGTGCTTCTGGAGGCAAGGGGCTTCGGGCGGCAGGATTTTGCCAGGTATCATCCTGCGGGTAAAATCGGCCGCACCCTCCTACTGAAAGTGCGGGACATCATGCGTGGGTGCGAACAGATGGCTTTGGTTTCTCCCGAGGCTCCCGTGCGGGAGGTTCTCGCGGAAATGACCCGCCACAAGGCTGGGGCTGCAATCGCCCGCGATGAGGAGGGGCGCCTGCTTGGGATTTTCACCCACGGCGATTTTGCACGGTGTTACCAGAGTTTCCCGGAAATCGGCGAAATGCGGGTCGCGCAGTTTCTCACGCGCCATCCGGTTTCAGTGCGCGCGGATCGCCTGGCGGCGGACGTTTTGCTGTTGCTGGAAAAACACCGGATTGACGAGATTGTCGTGCTCGACGCCGACGCTCATCCTGTGGGGTTGGTGGACTCGCAGGATCTGGCCCGCTGGAGGTTGGTGTAGCCTCTCTCAAAGGGGGCGGGGTGCCCGGCACAGGGGCTTTCGGGTGTCGATTTCTTTGGAAACTATCTTTCAGAGCAGGGGGGGTGCGGGATTACTATATGGTTTCATCCGTTTACTCCCCATGACAATCCCTCGTTTACAAGCTGGGGCGCTGCTGTGCGCCATCACCCTCGCCCCCTTTGCTACGGTTTCCGCGCAGGTCGTGTTTGAACCCAAGGACGGACCGGGCAAGGGCAAGCAAGTCGTCTTCGTAGTGGGGGACGACGAGTACTTCTCTGAGGAAGGCGGGCCCCTCTTGGCTCGGATTCTGGCCGAACGTCACGGTTTCCGCGCCACGGTTTGCTTCTCCACCAACCCCGAGACCGGGGTGATTGCGCACTCGGAAAAGACTAACATTCCCGGACTTGAGGCGCTGCGCACAGCCGACTTGATGGTGGTCTTCACACGTTTCCGCGCCTTGCAAGACTCCCAGATGAAGGAGATCGCCGATTATCTGGATTCGGGCAGGCCGGTGATGGGGTTACGCACGGCTACCCACGGGTTTGCTTACCCGGCCGGCAGTCCCAGTCCGTACGCGAAGTACTCTTGGAATAACAAGGACGCCTCCTACGAGGGAGGCTTCGGCCGCCAGATACTCGGGGAAACTTGGATCAGTCACTGGGGCGGCCATGGCAAACAGGCCACCCGCGGGGTGGTTGCCCCTGGAGCAGCGCAACACCCCGTGGTGCGGGGCGTCAAGGAGGGCGACATTTTCGGGCCGACAGATGTGTACGAGGTGCGGTTGCCCCAGCCGGAGGGATGCGTACCGCTTGTTTTGGGCCAGGTCCTCAAGAGCATGGATTTCAAAGACGAACCCGTGGGCGAGGAAACCGATGCCAAGACTGGCAAGGTCAAACAGAAGAACAGTCCGATGATGCCTGTGGCGTGGGTTCGCACCTACAAGAGCGCTTCTGGTAAGGAAGGACGTGTCTTTGCCTCCACCATGGGAGGCGCCATGTCCGGGCATCGGGATTGGGACAGCGAGGGATTCCGTCGTATTTTTGTGAATGGCGCCTACTGGTGCGTCGGGCTGGAGGCTGAGATTTCAGGGAATTTGAGCGTCGAGCCTGTCGGCTCCACTGCGGCGTTTAAGCGCGGGGCGAACCCCGCGGTAGCTCTCCGCGAAAGTCTCGCCCAGTAGGCCGAATATTGCCCCCCCAGATCGGCGAAACTTCCAAAAGCACCCCAATCTTATGTCGAATACCCAAAACCGCCCTTGGTGGACCCACCTCACCTCCTACCACTGGTTTGTAGTCATTGTGGCCTCGGCCGCCTGGTTTTTTGACTGCCTTGACCAGCGGCTTTTTTCGCTGGCCCGCATCCCCGCGCTGACCAGCCTGATGCAGTTGCCGGCTACCGACCCGGTGGTACAGGCCGTGGGCAAACAGGTGACTGCTTGGTTTCTCATCGGGTGGGGGATTGGGGGCATTATCTTTGGCGCGCTGGGCGACCGCTACGGACGGGCGCGCATGCTGACGTTGACCATTTTGATCTATTCCGCATTTACAGGGCTGAGCTATTTTAGCCTCACGCAGTTTGACTTCACGCTGTTCCGTTTTTTAACCGGAGTCGGAGTCGGGGGGGTCTTTGGTCTGGCCGTGGCGTTGATTGCAGAGACGGTCCCTGCCGAAGCGCGTGCGCAGTCGCTGGGGCTTCTGCAGGTGCTTTCTACGGTTGGCAACGTGGTCGCCGGCTTTGCCAAGATGGGGATCGATGCGCTTGAAAAGAATGCCACGATCGTCGCTGGCACCGGGTGGCGCTGGATGTTTTTGATCGGAGCGTTACCGGCGCTTCTGATCATCCTGACCCGAAGCAAACTGCGGGAACCCGAACCCTGGCTGCGGTTGCAGGCGCAGGGGGCGCTTCCCAAGGGGAGTATTTTCGGACCTTACATCTCGCTCTTGAGCCAGAGGCGGTGGCGCAAAAACCTGTTGGTGGGCGCCTTGATCGCCAGCACCGGGGTTGTGGGTCTTTGGGCGATTGCCGAGTACGCAGTGGACCTTCAGAAGGTGGTCTTCAAGACGTACTTTGAGAAGACCCTTCCTCCGGATCAGATCAAGTCGGCGATGGACTCTGCCATTACCAAAGCTTACCTGTTGCAGATGCTTGGGGCGGCCGCCGGTATGACCCTTTTTACCCGCATCGCGGCGATGGGGCGGAAGTTGGCTTTTGGCCTCGGTTTTACGGCCGCTCTGGTCGTGACTTTTCTGGTGTACTGGAAGATGAGTTCACCGATGGATGCCTACTGGATGATGCCCCTGATGGGCATGGCGCAGCTGAGCGTCTTCGCCGGGTTTGCCATCTACCTGCCAGAACTTTTTCCTAGCAAGCTGCGGAGCACGGGCACCTCGTTCTGCTACAATCTTGGCAGGTTTGCCGCTGCGGCGGGCAGTTTTTACTCAGCCAAGCTCACAGTGGACGTGTACGGAGGGTTCAAGTCGGTGGACCCTGCGTTGCCTCTGCGTTACGCGGCAATGACAATGTGCGCGATCTTTCTAGTCGCTCTAATTACCCTGCCGTTTGCTCCTGAAACCAAGGGTATGCCACTCCCCGAAGACGATATCGAACCCGCGCCTGTTCCTGCAAAACCCTAGGACCCTTTTCCGAAACCACTATTTACTCCCGACAATGATCAAAATCTGTGGAACCCA
>JBIKSY010000378.1:0-3204 GCA_044348365.1 Chthoniobacteraceae bacterium | reverse complement strand
AGCCTTTTGTGCCTTCATGCGAACGCCGAAGTGGTCCTTCCCAAGGTGTTTTCCTCCCACATGGTGTTGCAGCGGGAAATGCCGGTGCCGCTGTGGGGCACGGCCGCTCCCGGGGAGAAATTCACGGTGAGTTTTCGGGGCCAGACAAAGCCGGTGGAAGCGGACCCTCAGGGCAAGTGGCGGGTGTCGCTGGACCCGTTGGCCGCAGGCGGACCGGACACGCTCAAGGTGGGGAACAAGGCGCTGGAGGATGTGTTGGTGGGGGAGGTGTGGGTGGGCTCCGGCCAGTCCAACATGGACATGCACACCAAACAGTACACGGCGGACGACGCCCCTCTGGCGAAACTCGCCGATGCCACTTACCCAATGTTGCGCCTGCTGCCCAAGGGGGCCACGGCGGCGTGGCAGGAGGCCGCCCCTGAAAACAACGCACAGTTTTCCGCGCTTTTGTTTTCCTTTGGCCAGGCGCTCCAAGCCCAGCTGGGGGTCCCGGTGGGACTGATCGTGGGGGCGGTGGGCGGAACCCCGTCCGGCTATTGGCTTTCAGAGGAGATGTACAGGGGGGATGCCGCCTGTCAGGACATGGTAAAAAAGCTCGCTCCCTCCTACGACTACGAGGGCCTCAAGCAGAAGTACGACGCGGAAAAAGCCAAGTGGGATGCAGACATGGTGGAGTGGAAGCGCGTGGAGGCTGAGGCGAAGGCGGCGGGCAAGACCCCCCCCCGGGCCCCCTCCGCACCCAGGCCCATCGGCAAGGCCGGGGAGGCTCACGTCGGAAAGATCGGCTCCCTTTTTGAGACCTTGATCCGGCCTTATGTGGGCTTCGGGATCCGGGGCGTGCTCTGGGACCAGGGGGAGAGCAAAACCAACATCGCCTGCGTCGACCAGTACGCTTTGATGGGGGCCCTCATCAAGGGCTGGCGCAAGGACTGGGGTCAGGACTTTCCGTTCCTCTACGTCCAAAAACCCAGCGGCGGCGGCGTAGCATGGGACCCCGCAAACCCACTCAATGCGAAGGCAGAAAAGTTTGCGGCCCAGCCCGGGACAATCCCGCGGGAGCCGGATCCGGAATATTCCCACGAGCTGCACCTGCGGCTCATGGACTATCCGAAGACGTACATGGTGACGGCCACGGATCTGGGCGCAGGGGTGCACCCGGTCCTGAAGTCCTCGTACGGGCAGCGGGCAAGTCATGTGGCCGTGAATGCGGTGTATGGCGGCAAGTCGGAGTTTTACGGCCCGCTCTACGCGTCCCATGTCGCCGAGGGCGCTGGGATCCGGATTAAATTCTCGCACACCGGCAAGGGCTTGGAGGCCCGCCACGGCGAAAGGCTGCAGGGCTTTTTGATTGCAGGAGCCGACCGGAAGTTTGTGTGGGGCGAGGCAAGGCTCGACGGCGACACCGTGGTGGTTTCCCACCCGTCCATTCCGGAACCCGCGGCGGTGCGGTATGCGTGGAGCAGCCAGTTTCCTTGGGCGAACCTGTTCAACCGGGACGGTTTGCCAGCGCAGCCTTTCCGGACGGACCGCTGGTAGCAACCCGTCTTTTCAGGAGATGGAGTCCGTTTTGAAGTTCACCCCCCAAAAAAGAAAACATGCACACCCCCCAGAATCCACCCACGTCCCGGCGCAGTTTCCTCAAGGCGTCCGCCGGCGCACTCATCGGCTTTCCCGCGCTGCTGCGGGCGCAAAATCTAAACTCCAACCTCCAGCTTGTCGGCGTGGGCTGCGATGGCAAGGGGTACTCGGATTTGACCGAGGTTGGCTCCCACGCGCGGGCGAAGTTTGTTGGCTTTTGCGACGTCGATTCGACGCGGTTTGCCAAGATCGACCAGAAGTTTCCGGGAGTTGCCCACCACGCGGATTTCCGGGCGATGTTTTCCAAACTGGGCGCAGGTTTCGACGGCGTCGTGGTTTCCACCCCCGACCACATGCATGCAGCCATTGCCATGGCGGCGATGCGGATGGGCAAACACGTGTACTGCCAGAAGCCGCTGACCCACACGGTGTGGGAGGCGAGGCAGTTGCGCCTGCAGGCAGCGAAGTCGCGGGTGCGCACCCAGATGGGCAACCAGATCCATTCGGCGGGCGAGTACCGCACGGGGGTCAAGCTGCTGCGCGACGGCGTCATCGGGAAGATCACGGCGGTCCACTCCTGGCAACGCAACAGCGGCAACGGGTACACCAAGCTCACCGCACCGCCGGCGCCCGGCAGCGTTCCCGAAAGCCTGAACTGGGACCTGTGGCTCGGGGTTGCGGCTAAGCGCGAGTACGCGCCGGATGTGTATCACCCGTTCAAGTGGAGGGACTGGCAGGAGTTTGGCGGCGGAACGATGGGTGACTTTGGGTGCCATATTCTGGACCCGGTTTTCACCGCTCTCGGCTTGGGCGCGCCCAAGACGGTCCGCGCTGAAAGCGAGGGAGTCAACCCGCACACGTGGCCGTCTGCGGAAACGGTGCACTATGTTTTTCCGGGGACGAAGTTTACTGCGAACGCGACGCTGCCGGTGACCTGGTACGACGGCGGCCGTCTGCCTGATGCCGCGCTCGCCAAACTTCCGTCAGGGGTCGAACTGGCAAAGGCCGGCTCGCTGTTCATTGGCGAGGAAGGCGTGTTGGTGCAACCGCACGTGGGGATGCCCCAGCTCTATCCCGTGGAGAAGTTTGCCTCAAAGCTGATCGTGAAGGAGGCCGCTTCAAACCACTACCACGCGTGGGTGGACGCTGCTCTCAACGGCACCGAAACCAGTGACAACTTCGAGTACGCAGGTCCCCTCACCGAGGCCGTCCTCTTGGGGAACGTGGCAACGCGGACACCTGGGGTTCTGTTGGAATGGGACTCTGCAAACATGCGGCTGCCCGGCCACCCCGAGGCGGAGCGCTTGCTTCGTCGCGACTACCGTGACGGCTGGGCCGTGACGGAGGCGGGCGCGTAGCACTGGAGAGCAGTGAGAGTGACGGCAGCGATGCCTTGGGCATCCCCGTCGGTGGGTGCGCGCACATAAGGAGCGTTTCCCACCGGGGACCTTACCCTGTCAGCGTCGCCGTGGCCGTGCGGCGGTGGTCGCGCGGCAACACCACCGGCCCATGGTCGTCATGGCCTCCGGCACAACCAGAGACCCCGGCCCACTAGGCGACGTCGGGACAAAGGGGCGGGGGTAGGATGAGCGGCGGTGGGTCAATGAGGGGCGGGGGCAGGATGAG
>JBIKSY010000133.1:0-10678 GCA_044348365.1 Chthoniobacteraceae bacterium | reverse complement strand
CCCACGCCCCACGCCCCACGCCCCACGCCCCACGCCCCACGCCCCACGCCCCACGCCCCACGCCCCACGCCCCACGCCCCACGCCCCACGCCCCACGCCAACGGACAGCCTGCTGCCTGCAGGGGCGCTCTTACCGTCACGCCCACGGCCTCCGCAGCGGGCCTTACGGAGGGGCCAGAGCACTCGCCAAGGCAACCAACTGCCGGGGCGAGCCGACATGGTACACCGACTCGGGCTTGCAACGGGCGCTGATCTGCCGTTTGAGCTCGGGCAAGCCATACAGGTGGATCCAGCGCATCGCTTTGACCAACTGCCATGTTTTCGGCAGGAGCCGGCAGCCCGCAGGTCCGTCGGTGCGCTCGAAAAAGACGCCCCCGCACTGGCGTTTGAGCGCCCAAAAGCAGTGGCGCCAAAGGGGGTGCTGCACCAGTACCACCGCATCCGCACTCGACAGTCTTTCTTCAATGAGCGCCATGTCCCCCCAGCCGTCAATCACCCACCCGGGCTCCGAAAGCCACGCCCCATGCAGCCTTGCAAAATCCGGCCCCGCCACGGGCCGCCACCCGGGCAGCCACAGCGCCTTGTCCACCGAATGGTAGGGCACCCCAAGCCGCTCGCTCAGCTGCAGCGAAAGCGTCGACTTGCCCCCGCCCGCGTTCCCCAGCACCGCGATTCTCTTCACCGTGCGCACCCCTAACCCCCTTTCCTCCGTCAGCCCGCCCCCCCCGGCCCTCACGCCACCCTCCCCTGCCCGGACACGGGCGTTTTCCGTCCAACCGCGGGCGTTTTCCACCCCACAGCGGGCGCGGTGGGTCCAACCGCGGGCGCGGTAGAACATAGTCTGATAAAGCCTGCCCGAAAAACCAAATGCCCCCGGGTCGTTGCGCAATGTTTCATGCCCCTCGCTACGGAAACAGATGGCAAAAGGTTTGGTTTTTGTACGCTTTGTTTGACTCCCTATCAAACCAACCGTGCAGCCCTGGCACGGCCCCAAAACACCCCGAAACTCGTTCCCAGAAACGCCCCGGACTTGCATCCGGCCAATTTCCTTGTCTCCTCTGAAAACCACCCCTATGCGCACCCCCCCACTCCTCGCAGCACTCCTCCTCACCACCGCCCTTCTCCCCTCCCATGCCGCTGACTGGCCCGGGTTTCGCGGAGGTGACCGCGAAGACATTTCAAAGGAAACCGGTCTCCTCAAACAATGGCCGCCCGCAGGCCCCAAAAAGCTCTGGGTCAGCGAAAAGGCCGGCCTCGGCTATTCCGGCTTCGCCATCGTCAAGGGGACCCTTTTCACCATGGGACTGAACGGCGACTCGGAGGATTTGCTCGCCTTCGACGCCAACACAGGCGCCCTTCTATGGAGCACCCCTGTCGGCCCTGTCTTCACCAACAAATGGGGCGACGGCCCCCGGGGCACCCCCTGTGTGGACGGCGACCGCGTCTACGCGCTGAGCGCCCAGGGCTATCTGCTTTGCGCAAACGCCGCCACCGGCGCCGCCCTCTGGACACAGCCGCTCAAGGATTTCGGAGGCAAGCCCCCGGGATGGGGCTACACCGAAAGCGTGCTGGTCGACGGGGACTTGGTGCTCTGCACCCCCGGCGGAGCCCAGGGGACGATGCTGGCCCTCGACAAGGCCACCGGCAAAAAAGTCTGGCAGTCCGAGGGGTGGACCGACGGCGCACAGTACGGCTCCATCGTGCCCGCCACAATCAACGGCACCAAACAGTACGTGGCCCTGACCATGCAGAACGTTGGCGGCGTGGACGCGAAGACAGGCAAAAAGCTCTGGCTTTCCCCTTGGACGGGACGCGTTGCGGTGATCCCCACCCCGGTGGTACGCGGCAACGAGGTTTTCATCGCCAGCGGCTACGGCGTGGGCTGCAAACTGGTGAGTGTCGGGGCGGGCGACGCCCCCACCGACCTCTGGAGCAACACAAACCTCATCAACCACCACGGCGGGGTGGTCCGCGTGGGGGACCATTTGTACGGGCACTCGGACAAGGGCGGTTGGACCTGTTTGGACTGGAAGTCCGGGGAGGTCAAATGGGCGGACAAGTCTCTTGGCAAAGGGGCACTCCACTGCGCGGGAGGCATGCTCTACCTGCTCGACGAGAAGGACGGAACGGTGGTGCTGGCCGATGCGGTCGAGGCGGGATGGAAGGAACACGGCCGCTTCAAACTGGAGCCGCAAACCACCCAGCGGAAACCCGACGGCAGGATCTGGACCCATCCGGTGGTCAGCGAGGGGAAGCTGTATCTGCGGGACCAGGAATTGCTGTTCTGCTTCGACGTGCGGGAGGCGGCGGGGAAATAGGCGCGCCCCGGGGGGGAGGCTGAAAAAAACGGGGCGGACGCAAATTTACGTGGCAATTCCGGGCCGCTGACGGACGTTAGGCGGGTGGGCTCCAAAGCTCCCAGTCCGCCATGATCCTCTCCTCTCCTGCCCGCCCCCCCCGCTTGCTGCGTTTTTGCGCGTTGCTGCTTGCGTGGGCGTTGCTTTGGAAATCGGCCGCCAGCGCAAACGCAGCGACCGTGGTGCTGGATGCGGGGCACGGGGGGCACGACCCGGGGGGCGTTCCCGGCCAGCGCTATATTGAGAAACACGCCGCGCTGCGCATCACCAAGCTGGTGCAAGCCCGCCTGAAGGCCGCCGGCCACCGGGTGGTGATGACGCGCACTTCGGACGTTTTTGTGGAGCTGTCCCAAAGGGTCGCCCTTTCCAACAGAAGCCCGGCCAACTCGGTTTTTGTGAGCATCCACTTCAACTCCGCCCCGAACCGGGACGCGCACGGGATCGAAACCTACTACTACGACGAGCGGAGTCTGCCCCTCGCACAGGCCATCCACCAGAGGGTCCTCCGGGCTTCCGGAGAGGAGGACCGGAACATCCGAAAGGCGCGTTTTTATGTACTTCGCCACAACCGCCGCTTGGCCGCACTGGCGGAACTGGGCTTTCTCACCAACGCGGAAGAGGGTGGTAGGGTGGCGCGTTCGAGCGAATACTGCCAACGCCTCGCGGCCGCGGTGGCGGATGGAATCCTGAGCGTTCTGCGCTAAAACCCTGCCTCACTTTCGAGCGGACAGCTCCACCACAAAAATTCAGCGGGGAGAGGGACCAAAAAAGGGGCGGGGTTTCAGAGAGACCTCCGGTGTTTTGCCCTTCGCAAAACGGACTGTAGCCTCTTTAATGAACGACGGACTGCGCCCGCCGCGCGGGCCGTTGCCCCTTATTCTCATGCCGGACCGCATTCTTTTCACCACAGCCATCGACTACACCAACGCGGCTCCCCACATCGGGCACGCCTACGAAAAGGTGCTAACCGACGTGCTCACCCGTTTCGAACGGCTCCGGGGCCGGCCCGCGTACTTCCTGACCGGCGTGGACCAACATGGGCAGAAGGTGCAGCAGTCGGCCGAGAAGGCGGGCCTCAGCCCGTTGGATTTCGCCACCCAGTGCACAGAAAAGTTCGTCGCGCTTTGGGAGAAGCTCGGGGTCGGGTACGACGGCTGGGCGGCGACTACCAGCCCCCTCCACAAAACGGTGGTGCAAAAGGTCCTCCAAAACCTCTTCGACAAAGGCCAACTCTACAAACAGGCCCACCGGGGCTTTTACAGCATCCGGCAGGAACAGTTTCTAACAGACAAGGAGCGCGACGAGTCGGGGCAGTTCGGCCCCGAATGGGGTGAGGTTGTCGAGCTCGAGGAGGAGAACTGGTACTTCCGCCTCTCCGAACACCGCGACTGGCTCCTCGGCTACATTGATTCTCACGAGAAATGCGTTCTGCCAGCCTTCCGCCGCGGCGAGTTGCGCAATGCGGTGGAAAAAATTTCCGGGGACCTGTGCATCTCCCGCCCCAAGGCGCGGCTTTCGTGGGGGATCGAGCTGCCCTTTGACCCCAATTTTGTCACCTACGTCTGGTTCGACGCCCTCCTCAACTACATCTCCTTTGCAGGTTACCTTGCCGAACCCGGCAGCGGCCTGCCGGATTTTGAAACCCTCTGGCCCGCAAAAGCGCAGGTCATCGGCAAGGACATCCTCATCCCCGCGCACGGCATCTACTGGACCATCATGCTCCACTCGATCGGCTTTCCCGATGCCCAGATCCCGACCCTCCTGGTCCACGGCTGGTGGAACATCTCCGGCGCCAAAATGAGCAAGAGTCTCGGCAACAGCGTCGACCCGTCCGCCCTCGCCGACCAGTACGGCGTCAACGCCCTCCGCTACTACCTCATGGCGGACATCGCCACCGGCAAGGACGCCGACTTTTCCGAGGAACGGCTCCGGATGCGTTTTAACGAGGAGCTGGCCAACAATGTGGGCAACCTGCTCAACCGCACCCTCAACATGGCCCACCGCTACCGGCAGGGCGTGCTGCGCCGCGCCGAGACTGCCGACGCCGACCTGCTCGCCCTCTCCGGGACCGAGGCCCCAGCCGCCGTCGCCGCCTTCACCGAGGCCATGGAAAACTACTTGGTCGATGCCGCGCTCCGCGCCGTCGTCCAGTTCGCACGCGGCTGCAACCAGCTCATCGAGTCCGCCGCGCCCTGGAAGCTCGCCAAGGACCCCGCCCAGTCCGACCGGCTTGACGCGGTGCTCTACCACCTTGCCGAATCCCTCCGCATCATCGCCGTACTGCTCACCCCCGTCCTGCCCGAGACCGCCCCCGCGATGCTCGCCCAACTCCAGTGGCCACACGCCCCTGCACTGGCGGACGCCGTCTGGGGCGTCCTCCCGGACGGCCATCTCCTCGGCCAGCCCGTGCCGCTTTTTCCCCGCCTCGAAGAGCCCGCGGCCGGGCCCGCAGACAGCTGAGCCACTGCGCCGGTGCCCCCACCCCCACCCATGCTGCTCCAACTCACCAACGCCCTCGGCAGGACCTTCATAGGACAGATGTCCTATCTGGGACGGCTCGCGTTCTTGGTGCGCGACACGGCAATCTCCCTCCGCGTGGCGCCGCTACGTTGGAATCTGCTCCTCCACCAGTTGGCGGAAATTGGCTTCCGCTCGCAGTTGGTTGTGGTCGTCACCGGAGCCTTTACCGGAGCGGTCTTCTCAGCCCAAACCTACTTCCAGTTCCACAGGTTAGGCATGGACTCGGCGGTGGGTTCGGTTGTCGCGGTTTCCATGTTCCGGGAGCTCGGGCCCGTGCTGACGGCCCTCATGCTTTCCGGTCGGGTGGGCGCCTCCATCGCCGCGGAAATCGGCACGATGAAAGTGACCGAACAAATTGACGCGCTCCGGGCCCTCGGCGTTCATCCGATCGACTACCTGATCGTGCCCCGGGTGCTCGCCCTCATTATTTCAGCCCCGCTGTTGGTGGCGGAATGTATCGGGCTCGGGATTGGCGCGGGCTACATCGTAGCCACCCGTGTGCTAGGCATTTCGGAGGCCTATTACATGAAGAACATGCTCACCTTCACCACGGGGCGGGACATCAAGATGGCGCTTTTCAAAGGGCTGGCCTTTGCCATCCTCATCGGGTTTGTCGCCTGCGAAGAGGGCCTCAAAACCTCCCAAGGCGCCGCCGGCGTTGGCCGCGCCCCCACCCAGGCGGTGGTCATCGGCTCGCTGATGATCCTCATCTCCAACTTTTTCCTCTCCTTCCTCCTCAACATCTTTTTCCCGGCCGGGACCTACTGACCGATGATCCAGGTGGTTGATTTGCACAAAACCCTCGGCACGCAGGCAGTGCTGCGCGGGGTGAGCATGCGCATTTCTCCCGCGCAGACCCATGTGATCCTCGGCCGCTCGGGCTCTGGCAAAAGCGTCCTGCTCAAACACCTGGTCGGGTTGTTCCAGCCCGACGCCGGCCAGGTTCTCGTCGACGGGGAGGACATCTCCAAACTTCACGAGCGGCAACTGGGCCCCATCCGCAAAAAGATCGGCATCCTGTTTCAAAGCGGGGCGCTTTTTGACTCGATGAGTGTTTCCGAAAACATCGCCTTCCCGTTGCGGGAGGGGGGAATCACGGATCCGGAGGTCATCCGCTCACGAGTGGCCGAGGCACTGGAAATGGTGGACCTGGCCGGGGAGGAAACCAAAATGCCCGAAAACCTCTCGGGCGGCATGCGCAAGCGGGTGGGCCTGGCGCGCACCATCGTCTCGCGTCCCGCGTGCATCCTTTACGACGAGCCCACCACGGGCCTGGATCCCATCGCCACCGACTCCATCAACCACCTCATCCGCCGCCTCCAAAAGCGGCTGCAGGCCACCTCGGTGGTCGTCACACACGACATGAAGACCGCCTTCCACACCGCAGACCGGATCGCCTTCCTCCACGAGGGCGCGATCTATTTCGAAGGCACCACCGAGCAACTCCGCGCTTCCACGGATCCGGTGCTGGTCGACTTCATCGAAGGGCGTTCGGGCGAAAGTGACTGAACCCCAGCCCCCACAACTCCAGATTCCCTGCCGTAGATCCGACACCCCACACCGCTTTAGAGGCACCCCTTTTCCCATGGCAAAATTTAAGTTTCGAGCCACTGAAACCCTCGTCGGGCTTTTTCTGTTCATCGGTCTGGGCATCCTCGCGGTGCTGGTGGTGACCTTCGGCCGGATGGGCACCACCCTCAACAAGCCCTACGAGCTGATCGTCATTTTCAGCAACGTCAGCGGGCTGTACTCCGGCGCCGACGTCCTGCTCGCCGGGGCGCGGGTCGGCTTCATCGCCTCCCAACCCCAGCTCATGAAGGAGTCCTACCGGGTCACGGTGCGCCTCAAAATCGAGAAGCAATTCGCCATCCCCCGCAAAAGCCGGTTTGTCGTCGGAAGCGCCAACCTTCTCGGAGACAAGTACATAGATGTCATTCCTGAGGCCGACATGGATCCGGCCGACGTTTTGCAGGGGGG
This sequence comes from Chthoniobacteraceae bacterium, assembly GCA_044348365.1. GTDB lineage: Bacteria > Verrucomicrobiota > Verrucomicrobiia > Chthoniobacterales > Chthoniobacteraceae > Chth-196. The sequence continues at coordinate 3,824 of JBIKSY010000133.1, read as the reverse complement.
CGAAGTCATCGAAGGCAGCCGCTCCGGCGGTTTCGACGAACTGACCGCCCGCGGCGGCGAGGTTCTCGACCAGCTTTCCGCCGGCCTTAAAAACATCCAAGCGGTAACTCAGACCCTCAACGAGAAGCTGCTGACAGAAACCAACGTACAAAACCTCCAGGAGACCCTCGCCAACATCAAGGAGACCTCCGCCTCGTTTAAGAAATCCTCCCTCACCCTCGACAGCGTGCTCAACAAGACCAATGAGACGATGGCCGACCTGCACACCGTCTCCGAAAAGGCGGGGAAGACGGCCGACTCCCTTCAAAAGCTCAGCAAGAACGCGGCAGAGGGCAATGGGCCCCTGGGCATGCTGGTAAACGACAAGGAAACCGCCGACAACCTGAAGGCGCTCATCTACAACATGCGCAAGTCCGGCGTTCTTTTCTACAAGGACAAGGCGTTGCCGGACCCCGACGCAAAGGGCCGCAAATCGCCATGAGCAGGGCCCGCCGGAGAGGCCTCATCGGCGGCGCGCTGCTCCTGGCGGAGGCCATGCTTTCGGCTTTTGCCTCACACGCTGCCGAGCCCCCCGCGAGGCGCTGGACGCAGGCCGACTTCGGCGGTGTGCTCTCCGTCGGCCTCGAGGGCCACCGCGACTTTCCCGCCGGCCTGCGCCACTACCTCGGCCGCTGTGCCGGCTGCCACACCTTGGGGCGACACGGCGACGGCCCCGCCCCGGACCTGACACGCCGCGCCCTCACCTACGCCCCGGAAGAGCTGCTCGGTCACCTGCTCTCCAGTGCAAAACACAAACCCACCGCGGGAACGGGAGCCGGCCTGCTCGACACCCTGCCGCAGGCGGGCGTGCTTGATCTGCTCGCCTTCGTGCTCTCAGGCGCCGATCCTCAGAGTCCGTTCTTCCTCCAGCCCTGAGGCCGCTGCCTCTCCTCCATGCGCCTACCCAGACTCGTCCTCGTTTCGCTTCTCCTGCTCGCCCTGCAGGTGCTGCAGGCGCGCGCCGGGACCGCGCCAGGGCCGGACGCACCCCTCCTCACCCTAGAGCACGCCTACGATGTTGCTGCCGCGTCGGACCAGGCCCTGCGCATCGCCTTTCTGGAGGTTCGCAAGGCGGAAAGGCTTCCCCTCAGCGCACTCACCCGGATGGCTCCGAATCTGGGCGGCAGCTACGATTACAACCGCAGAGGCAGGTCCCTCAACGATCCCGGTACCAGCACGGGCTCTCTGTTTTTGGAGCAACCGCTGCTGGACCTGTCGGTTTTTCCGGCGCGCAGACGGGGAAAGATCGCGGCGGAAGCCAGCCGGCTGGCGCGCAATTTCACCGTGCGTGACACCCTCTTCGGCGTGACCTCCGCCTACTTCGAAGTCCTCAAGGGCGAGCGCCAGGTGGCGGTAAATCAGCAGTCGCTGGATCTCGCAAAGGAGCAGGAGGAACTGGCGCAAAAGCGGGCGAACGTTGGGGAAGTCACGCGCACCGACGTGCTGCGCGCCAAGGTCAGCCTGGAAGTGGCCCGGCGCGTCCTGATCACCGCAGAAAACGCTCTCGAGTTTAGACGCAACACCCTGCGCAACGTGCTCAACATGGCGCCCGAGGCCCCCTTCCGCGTCGCCGAACCCCTCCCCTACCGCACCACCCTCCCTGATTTTTCCGCCCTCCTGAACAAGGCCTTCACTCACCGCGAAGACCTCCGCGAATCCACCCTGGCCGTCCAGCAGGCTGAGTTGCGTCGGGACGAGTTCCGTACGCAGTACGCCCCCTCCATTGTGGCCCGCGGCTCCTCGAGATTCCCCGCCCCCCGGAGCGCGCCGGAGACGTGGGACGCATCGATTTCGGTACAGGTTCCCTTCTTCACCGGGGGCCAGCGGGAGATCGACTTGGCCAACTCGCTCGCGGACATGGAAAAGGCGACGCTCCAGCGCGAGCTGCTGCTCAAGAAGATCGAGTCGGAAGTCAAACAAGCCTGGCTCAACGTCCAGACCCTCGAGGGCTCGCTCTCCGCAGTCAAGGCTCAGGTCGCCGCCGCCGAGCAGAGCTACAAGGATCTGCAAAACCAGTACAGCGCAGGCACCGCCAGAAGTGTGGACGTCCTCTCCGGCCTCCAGGACCTGAGCGCCGCCCGGCTCGACCTCACCTCGCTGAGTCTGGACTACCAGGTCGCGCTCCGTGCCCTCGAGCGGGTCAGCGGCACTTTTCAGGATCCCCGCGTCAAGGCGGCTCCCACCAACCGCACTCCAGCCACCCCGCTTCCCCCACCCTTTCCGCAATGAAACGCCTCGTTCTGCTTTTGCTCCTGCTCGGTGCTGCCGGAGGCGGCTGGTGGTACTACAAAGGCCGCAAACCCGCCGCGGCCGAATACAACACCGAGGCCCTCGGCAAGGGCGACATCACCCAGATTGTCACCGCCACCGGCTCGCTCAAACCGGTCGTCAACGTGACCGTCGGCTCCCAGATTTCAGGCAACATTTCCAAACTCAATGCGGACTTCAATTCCGCGGTCAAAGAGGGCCAGGTCCTTGCCACCTTGGACCCGGCCACCTTTGAAGCGATCGTCCTGCAGGGCGAGGGCGAACTCGCCAACGCCAAGGCCACCCTGGAGCTGGCCGAGATCACCGCCAGACGCAAGGAAGAGTTGGTCAAGCAAAACGCCGGCACTCAGGCCGATCTGGACACCGCCCGCGCCAGCCTGCGCCAGGCCCAGGCGGGAGTGCGCATTAAAGAGGGCTCCCTCAAACGGGCCGAGGTCGACCTGAGCCGCTGCACCATCTACTCCCCCATCGACGGCACCGTCATCGCCCGCTCCGTTGACATCGGCCAGACGGTCGCCGCCGCGCTGAGCTCGCCGAATCTGTTCACCATCGCCAACGACATGACCAGCATGCAGATCTCCGCAGCGGTGTCCGAAGCCGACATCGGCAACGTCGCCGAGGGACAGGCCGTTGAGTTCACCGTGGACGCCTTCCCCTACACCCCGTTTACAGGCAAGGTCGAACAGATCCGAAACTCGCCCGTGACCGTGCAGAACGTGGTGACCTACGACGTACTCGTGGCCGTCGCGAACCCCGAACTCAAGCTCAAGCCAGGCATGACCGCCAACGTCTCCATCGTCGTCGCCCAGCGCAAGGGCGTCCTGCGGGTCCCGAACTCCGCCCTCCGATTCCGTCCGCCGGAGCCTCCTTCGGCAGCCGTCAACGGCGCGGAGAGCAGGCCCCGGGGAGGGGGCCGCCCCCAAAAGGGCGCGCGGCCCGACCGCAAGGTCCACCTGCTCAAACCCGGCTCCACCACCCCCGAACCCGTCGCGGTGAAGCTGGGCATTTCCGACAACATCTACACCGAGGTCCTCGGGGGGCTGGAGGAAGGCGCCCCCCTGGTCACCAGCCTCAAAACCCCGCCCGCCGCCGCCGTGAAGCCCTCGGCCAACCCGATGAGCGGCATCCCGATGCGCACGCGCTAGGGACACCCACCCGCCAGCGCCTCGCCGCCATGACACCGGTCATCCAACTAGACCATGTGTGGAAAACCTACCACACCGGTGACTTTGAGCTGCACGCGGTGCGGGACGTTTCGCTCACCATCGAACGCGGCGAATTTGTCGCAGTGATGGGCTCGAGCGGTTCGGGCAAATCGACGATGATGAACATCATCGGCTGCCTCGACCGGCCCAGCGCGGGGCGCTACCTGCTGGACGGCACCGACATCTCTACCCTCGACCGCAACGGCCTCGCCGACATCCGCAACCAGAAGATCGGCTTCGTCTTCCAGGGCTTCAACCTCCTGACGCGCACCTCCGCTGTCGAAAACGTTGAACTGCCGATGATGTACAACC
>JBIKSY010000132.1:0-10682 GCA_044348365.1 Chthoniobacteraceae bacterium | reverse complement strand
TCAACGGCCAGACGGAACAGGAGTATCTCGCTGGTGTGCGGGATGCTTTGGGGCGATGGGCGGCCTGAGTCCATCCCTTCCGTTCCTTCGCCGCAAACGTGCTGCGACGGCGCGCATGGTCACAGCCTCGTGTGAGGAGACGGGGACTTAGCGTGCGTCACGATTGCCTGGACCACAATGCCACGGTTAAGATCAAGGCGCTACACGCTGCATCGCACAGGTCGGGTGCTGCTCCTGTGCCGCAGCAAACTCCGAAGAATTTGAAACTTCGCGGGAAATTGATTGAATCAGCCGATCAAACTCCTCCTGCTTCCATATTTGGCAAACATCGCGATTCTTGTTCCGGTGGCGCTGGGATCGCTGACTGGATTGCTGCCAATCTCCGGCGGGCACTTTCCTGAGAGTGCTGGGTGGCGAACAATCGCGGGATCCCTGTGGACGGGCATTCTTGTGTGCTCAATCGCAGGGTTGTTTCAGCCCATTGTCTTTGCGCCAATTCTGCTTCTCCAAGTGGTTTATAAGTCAGTTTGGTTGATTTTTTTGTCCTGCCACGTTTGAGAAATCCCGGGACCCGAAAGGAAATTCACTGGGGTATTGCGAGCACATTCACTTTCATCGTGATTCTGTACCCGTTTGTGATTCCGTGGGGTGCCCTGTTTCCGCAGTGACATCAATCAAGCATTCAGGTTGGTATGAATTGACTGGGTCAGATGGTTGCAAGAGCTCCAAAAGAGAAGGCAGATAAATTGACATGGCGCATAACTGGTCCTACCAATCTACCAAATGACCAGCGCCTCTTTTGAAGCCATCCTGCGGCCTCCTACGTTGGTGGAGAGGGTCTTTGAGCAGTTGGCGACGATGCTCAGGTTGGCGGCCGGGCAGGAGGTTAAGCTACCCGCGGAGCGGGAACTGGCAGTGAAGCTTGGGGTGAGTCGAAATGTGCTGAGGGAGGCCACAAAGCGTTTGGAGCTCCAAGGGCTGTTGGAGATCCGCCAAGGTCAGGGCACACGTGTGGTAGACCGTTTGCACAAACCGATCTCGGCCTCGTTGGAGTTGCTGTTGCCGGAGGATAGGGAGAGGATGAGGCAGCTTTTTCAGGTACGCTACTTGATCGAGCCGCACAACGCGCAACGTGCGGCGCAGCGGGCAACGGCGGGAGAATTGAGGCGTATTGAAGTGGCGCAACAAAGCCTGCTCTCTGCCTCCGATCCCCGGGAGTTGGTTGCGGCGGATATGGAGTTTCATCGTGCTATTGCCGATGCGTCTGGAAACCAGATCGTGAAGTTGTTGTTGGAGTCGTTGGCCGAACTTCGTGAAACGAGCCATGCCAAGGGGTATCGCGGACGCAGCAGTGTTCGCACTGTGGAAGAACACGCCGAAATTTTGACGGCAATCCTTGGTCGGCAGGGTGAGGCTGCCGGGCGTGCAATGGAGAAGCATTTGCTACGCTCAAGCGTTGAGTTTGGTTTCTCGGTTAAAGACATTTCTGAATAACCCTTGGACGTTTATGAAAGGATCCTCCTCCATCTCCCGCCGTCAACTCCTCCGCGTGGGGGTGGGCAGTTGCCTGAGCCTTTCGTTGGGGGAGTCTCTTTCACTGCAGGCCGAGGAAAGCACGGCAGCGCCCGTCGCGAAGGCGAAGTCGGTGATTCATATCTTTTTGCCGGGAGCGTTGGGCCAGCATGAATCGTGGGACCCGAAGCCGGATGCCGCCGCAGAATATCGCGGCGAGTTTGGTGCGATCGGGACGAAGGTGCCCGGGATGCAGCTGTGTGAACTGCTCAGCAAGACGGCAGGGGTTGCAGACAAGCTCACCCTGCTCCGCGGGGTTTGGCATACGGAGTCGGCACATGAGCGCGGGCAGATGACCATGCTGACCGGCTGGCGGCCGAGTCCGGCTGTGATGTATCCGAGCATTGGCAGCATCGTCTCCCACGAGTTGGGGAGTCTGAAGGATCTGCCTCCTTTCGTGAGCATTCCGTCGACTCCAGCGCAGGCGGGTACGGGTTATCTGAGTCCGACGTTCGGAGCCTTCAGCGTCGGAGGCGATCCGAGCAAGCCGGGGTTCACCGTGCAGGATCTAGCCTTGCCGGCGGGTGTGGACCAACCCCGTTTTGACACGCGGCGTTCCTTAAAGGATGTCGTGGATGCCCACCACGCGCATCTCGCTCGAAGCGGCGCAATCGAGCCCATGGGTAAGTTTTATCAGAACGCCTATTCGATGATTTCATCACCCGCGGCGCGCGAAGCCTTTAATTTGAAGGCGGAATCCGATGGGGTGCGAGATGGCTACGGACAGAATCTGGCAGGGCAGGGGCTTCTAATGGCAAGGAGGTTGGTCGCTGCCGGGGTCCGTTATGTGACTGTATCGTATGGGTCTTGGGACCATCATCAGAACTTGAAGAAGGGCGTCACGGACCAGTTGCCACAGTTTGATCAGGCATATGCGGCGCTCATCGCCGACCTCGCAGCGAGCGGGATGCTGGATGAAACATTGGTGGTGGTGTCCACAGACTTTGGCCGCACGCCAAAGATGAACAGCGCTGGCGGACGCGACCACTGGGCAAAGTGTTTCAGCGTGGCGCTCGCTGGCGGCGGCGTGAAGCGAGGGCTGGTGCATGGAGTCTCGGATGCTACCGGCGCGGAGCCGATGGAAGGCGCTGTAGCGGCTGAGGATCTGGCCGCCACGATCTTCCATCTTATGGGCATTTCGCCGGAAAAGAGGCTGATGGCAATGGGCACACGCCCGATCGCAATCAACGGAGGCAAGGTGGTGCAGGATATTCTCGCTTAACGCCCAGCACACCGACCTGCGTGAAGCGCTGCTTTCAACATCTCTGCGCGTTCGTCGCGTTGCTACCTGTGACGCCCTCTCACTGTGCGGAGACAGGCTCCCCGATTCTGCTCGGAATCGAGCCGCCTTGCGCACAGGTGGGCACGCGGCAGAACGTGGTGCTCCGCGGCGTGCGCTTAAGCGATATCGAGGAGGTGATGTGCCGCGACGCTGGAGTCAGGGTCCAGCGGATCGGCGAAAGAAAAATCATAGCCGCTTCTGACAAGACACCCGAAAAGGACGAGGTGTCCGTTGAGCTGGAGATCGCTCCCGATTTGCGCGCGGGAAATGTGGCGCTCCATGTGCGCACACGCACCGGCGTGTCCAATCCGCGCACTCTGCACGTCAACCGGCTACCGATTATTGCGGAGACCTCGGCCACGGCAAAACGCGAAACCGCCCAGCTGATTCCGATGGAGCGAACGGTCTGGGGACACATCATTGGCCCAGAGACGGACTGGTATTCCGTGGACCTTGCGCAGGGGCAGCGGTGCAGTCTGGAGGTGCTGGCATACCGTATCTCTCCAACCGATCTGGATGCCGGCCTCAAAGTGTGGGCACCGGACGGCAGTCTGTTGCACGAGAAGGATACTTCGCTGCTGTACTATCATGATCCAGCGCTCAGCTTCGTGGCACCGCAGCCTGGGCGTTACACGATCGCGCTGCGCGATTCGCTCAATGGGGCCCACCAAAACGACGCGCGGTACGGCATGGGAACCGAGTGCCTCTACGTGATGCACATCGGCGACTATCCGCAGGCCACGAGCGTCTTTCCACTAGGCGGGACCACCGGCCGATCCCTTGTAGTTGAGATGCGGGGTGATGTCCGCGGCGTCATCCGGCAAACGCTCAAGCTGCCTGATCTGCCGACGTTCAACTTCTCGTCTTTGGGACGGCAGAACGGCACCTGGGTCTTTGACAAGCCGGACACCGTTCTTCCTGAGGATGGAAAAGGTCGCGGTATGGGCCCGGTCTTTGTGATGGCCAGTTTTCAGCCCAGCCTCCGCGAGGTGCTGGAGCATCGGACTCGCGACACGGCGCAGGTCTTGCCGGAGCCGCCTTTCGCACTGGAGGGAAGTATTGAAAAAGCGGACGAGACCGACTGGTACCGTTTCCTTCTTCCCAAAGACAAATCATGGCGCGTGGACGTTTTCGCGCGCCGTCTGCGTTCGCCGTTGGATTCCAAGCTCACACTGTTCTCCGCCGACAAGTCGGCGACTCCCTTGGAAAATGACGACCGGTCACGCTACGACATGGATTCCACTCTCGTTGTACCGGGAAAGGGCGAGGAGGTTCTCGTGCGCGTTGCTGACACAAGGGGACAAGGTGGAAACGACTTTGGCTACCGACTGGTGGTGGATGAAGCGCTGCCACAGGTTAACCTGACAACGGCTTCCGTGGAGGTGATGACGCTCCTGCCGCTCTTTAAAACAGGCCACAGCATCAGCGTCCCGCGCGGAGGACATGGGCTGCTGTTGCTGGAAAAGCAGGGAGACGCCACCGTGCCGGCTGAACCTTTGGATATTCGGATTGCCGGCTTGCCTCCGGGCGTGAGGGCGGACGTGGCGAAATTGCCGGTTGCGAGCGGATATTATCCGGTGGTGCTAAGCGCCGAGGGCGATGCAGAGCTTTCGGGGAGTTTTGCCAGACCCTCAGGAACCGCTCCGGGCAACAACGGAACGCAGGTGCCTTTCGAGCAGCGGCTGGGCATGGTTTACAGCCATCCCGCGCAGACCGCCTGGCACACGGAAAGGTTCTCCTCAGTGCCCGTTGCGGTGGTGGAAACACTGCCATATGCCGTCAAAGTTGCCCCTGCTGCGGAGGCCGTGGAAGCGGGAAAAAAGGTGACGCTGACACTCACTGTGACACGTAGTCCGGGTGCATTGCCGGTGCCTTTGACGGCAATGTTTCCCGCCCTGCCTCCCGGCGTGGTGCATGGCAGAATCGAGATGCCCGCCGGGGACAGTGAGAAATCCTTCGAGCTTGAAATCCCGGCGACTTGTCCGCCAGGGGAATGGCCGCTCGCGGCTGCTGTGTGCGACTCGGACGCTGCCCATCTGCGCAAGGACGGCTGGCCTTACTACCAATACGGAGTCGTACAAGGCCACCACTGGACCTGCGCACCGCTGACGTACCTGCGTGTGCTGCCCGTTGCAAAGCCATGACCTTTCTGCCCCATATGACCGCCCGACCGCGAATCATTCGTTCATTCCTGCTGCTTTGCGCAATCACCTTCAGCCAGGTTGCATACGCAGAGGCGCTGCGTGTTTTTCCGGAGCACATTGACATTCATCCGCTTGCCGCCAGCCAGCGGGTCGTAGTCATGCTTACCGACTCGCGTGGCGTGACCAATGACGTCACAAGCGAGGCGAATGTGACATTGGAAGACGCACGCCTTGCCCGATGGCAGGGTGGGGTGCTCCATCCCCTGGCCCCGGGCGAAACGCGTCTCCTTGTCCAGCACGCAGGACTCAGTGCGAAGGTGGATGTGAGGGTGAACCGTTCCTCCTTAGATAGTTGGCCTTCGTTTCAGAATGAAGTGGTACCGGTGCTGATGCGCTACGGTTGCAGCTCAGGGGGGTGTCACGGCGCTACCCGGGGCAAGGATGGATTCCGCCTCTCGCTCTTTGGTTACGACCCCGATGCCGACCATTTTCGACTCACCCGCGAATTTGTGAATCGCCGGGTGAATGTGGCTCTTCCGCAGGACAGTCTGCTGCTGAAGAAGAGCGCCGGCATCGTGCCTCACGGGGGCGGCAAAAAACTTGTACCTGCGGATCCGAACTTCGACCTGCTGACACGTTGGATCGCCGCAGGCGCACCAAAGGGCCCTGCAGATGAGCCGCGCATGAGCGGCGTAAGCGTGTATCCCGCCGATCTCACGATGGATGTTGCTGGCGGGCAGCATCGCCTTGTCGTGATGGGCAGCTTCACCGATGGCTCACAGCGCGATGTCACCCACCTGAGCATATTGGAAAGTTCCGACGACTCGATCGCCAGCGTCTCGCGCGAGGGTGTCGTCAGCAGCCACCGGCGTGGGGAAGCTTTTATCTCGGTGCGCCTGCCCTCCTTCATCAACGGCGTGCGCGTGGATGTTGTGCCGGGCCAACAACTGCCCGCCTCGCTCGCGCAGGCTTGGAACTTCATTGACGAGGCCGTGTATGCTCGCCTTTCGAAACTGCGCATGACGCCTGCCGAAGTGTGCAGCGATGACGACTTCGTGCGTCGCGTTTACATCGACACGATAGGGCTGCTTCCCACTCTCGCGGAATACGAGCAGTTTCAGAACGACGCCCGCAGCGACAAACGTGCGCATCTTGTCGACCGCTTGCTTGACCGACCTGAGTTTACCGACCTGTGGACCATGAAGTGGGGCGAGCGACTCCAGGCGCGCAGCATCGTGTCCGCCTCCGCTTCCCATCAAAAGGCCACTGTGCGCTACACCGAGTGGTTGCACCGGCAAATCCAGAGCGAAACGCCGATGAACGAAGTCATCCGCCGTCTGGTGGCGGCGAAAGGGACTTGGATCGAAGACCCGGAGACGAATTTCTACCGCGAGCGCGATCCCAAAGTGCTCATGGAAAACATGGCCCAGCTGTTCCTCGGCGCGCGCATCCAGTGCGCCCAGTGTCATAACCATCCGTTCGACCGATGGACCCAGAACGACTACTACGGCATGGTCGCCTTTTTCGCCCGCACGCAGAAGAAAGCGTGTGAGGACATGATGGACATCCTTGTCTACGAGGCACCCAGCGGAGAGACGAGCCATCCCGTGACCCAGAAGCAGGTCGCGCCCAAGTTTCTAGGCGGCGCGAAAGCGGTCACTGGCGACCGTGAACGCCGCAACGTCTTGGCGGAGTGGCTCACCTCCCCGGACAACCATCTGGTCGCTCGTAATCTGGCCAACATTTACTGGCAGCATTTCTTCGGCGTTGGAGTCATCGATCCGGTAGATGACGCACGCGTCTCGAACCCGCCCTCAAATCCCGAACTCCTTGATGCCCTTGCTGCTCGTCTTGTCACCGTAGGATTCAAGCCGCGCGCGCTTATCCGGGACATTCTCCTCTCCCGCACCTACCAGCACTCCTCGGTAGAGAACGAGACCAACCGTGCAGATACCCGTAATTTTTCGCACAGCTACCCGCGTCGCATGCTCGCTGAAGTGCTTTGGGACTGCCTCACGCAGGCCACGGGATACTACGACGAAGGATTTTATTTTGAGCGTCCGGGCACGCGAGCGGTGCAGATAGGTGACGGCGGGATCACCACAACCTTCCTCTCTACTTTTGGCCGCTCCAAGCGCGAGACGCCCTGCACCTGTGAGGTCAAATCGCAGCCGACCCTTTCGCAAGCGCTCAGCCTGATCAACGGCAGCAGCATTTCCCACTGCATCGAGCGCGGCAAAAACCTCGGGAAGTGGACTGTCGAAGATAAAGACCCGGCGAAAGTCATCCGTAACCTGTACCTCACCAGCCTTTCGCGCCTGCCGTCTGATTTAGAAAAGGGGGCCTTTGACGAAGCGCTTCGTACTCACGCAGGTGGAACGGATGTCGCCCTGCAGGACATCTTTTGGGCCGTTCTGAATTCGAACGAGTTTCTCTTCAATCACTGAGCTCGTATGAGATTCATTACGACTTTCTTTATACTCGCGTTCGTCTGTTCGACATCCGTTCAGGGCGATGAGTCGCGCAATTTTGAAGACCACATTCTTCCGCTCTTACGGGAGCATTGTGCGAACTGCCACCGTCCTGGGAAGACCCGCGGGGGGCTCGATGTGACCACCATGGAGATGCTTGAAAAAGGAGGTTCAGCGGGTCCCTCCGTCGTTTCTGGCCTTGCCGAAAACAGTCCTTTATTCCGGGCGATTTCCCACATCGGGAAGGAAGAGGCGATGCCGCCAGAGCAGGACAAACTGCCTCCTCATATTCTCGGCGCGTTCAAGCTGTGGATTGAAGGCGGGCTTAAACCCAGTGCCAGCGGGCGCGCGCGGGAAACCCGCGCCGTGGTCCAACTGACCGTGGACGCCGCCACACTCGGCGCGCCCGCCACACCGCCCGCATTTATCAGGAGTCTCCCGTCGCGCCGGGCTGCTCCTCAGCTCTTGCGGGCCCTTCCTGTGATGGCTCTCGCCGCCAATCCCTGGGCACCCGTAGTCGCCGTTGGGGGCCAGGACGAAACCGTTCTCCACGATCTCTCAGACGGACATCGCATTGGTGCAATGCCTTTTGAAGCAGGGGAGGTTCGCGTGCTGCGTTTCAGCCGCAACGGACAGATGCTTCTCGTTGGAGGAGGTAGGCCCACCTCTTCAGGCAAAGTGCAGCTCGTCGAAATCAAGACGGGAAAACCGCTTACAATGGTGGGGGACGATTTTGATGTCGTTCTCGCCGCAGATCTGAGTCCCGATCAAAGTCTCGTTGCGACTGCCGGCCCCGAAAAACTCTTGCGCGTTTACCGGGTGGCGGATGGCGCGCTGCTTTGGACAATGAAGAAGCATGCCGATTTCATCACGAGTGTTGAGTTTTCGCCTGACGGCAAACACCTTGCCAGTGCGGACCGTGCAGGCGGGATCTTCATCGCGGATGCAAGCAACGGTGAAAACCCTCGTCTCCTTGCGGGAGCTACCGATGCCGTAAATCAACTTGCATGGCGCAGCGATGCCCGCTCCCTCGCCGCTGCCTGTGGCGATGGTCAGGCACTCCTTTACGACCCCTCAAGCACTCGTCTCGTGGCCAAATGGGCAGCGCACGAGGGCGGTTGCCTCAGCATCGCATACAGCCGCGAAGGCAGGCTTCTTACCGGCGGCCACGATGCCATCGCAAGCCTCTGGGAGGAAGGCGGCAAGCGGATTTTCGATTTCAAGAACTGCGATACAGCCGCGTTTCGCGTCGGCTTTACGAGCACTCAAAACCTTCTGGTCGGAGACTGGTCCGGCAATGTTCGGGAATGGACTCCAGAGGGCAAGGTGGTACGTGTTCTCTCCGCCCCAATCCGAGAGTGATCTGTTTCGGCGTACCCCTGCAACAAAGTGAGGTAGAGCCTGATAAAAGGGGGATGAAGCTAAATCTAATCTTATGGCTCAAATTCCGAAGGACTTGGGTTTCTGGCGGACTCGATAAGTTGAGAGCGGAAATTCTGCCGATGTCGTGCAGGGCTACCGGAATCTGGAGAAGCTCGTTGGCAACGAAAAGGTCCCGCTACCCGAGGGCGAACCCGCTAGAGGCACGGCAAGCTGGCTGAATCTCACCGCACAACTTGGCCGTGGTCTGGGGGAACACGCCTTTGCCATTGGGGGACGCCACAGTTCGGGCTGACCAAAGAGAAAGCCGTCGAACAGATCGGGGCGTTGACCCGGGACCGCGACTTCATCAAGCGCTCCCTCTCTTGAGACCATGAAGCCACGGTGAAAATGAAGACCCTCCACGCTGCAGCACACAGTTGAGCGCTGGTTGCCGCACTCCGGCCAGTTCTCTGCCGCCCCTAGAATTTTTAGGTCACCCTTGCGCGGAACATTCTGGGCTCCGCCGGATGGAAGTGAATGTCGTCCTCAGGGGCTTTATTGGGGAGTTGGCTGGAGTAGAAGTACTCAATGTCCCGGTCCTTCCGGTCGAGCACGTTGAGGCATTCCAAGACACCTTCCCAGCGGGGGGTCCGGTAACCCACATTGGCGTTTAGCGTGAATGTCTGCCGCCCCTTGACCGACCCATCCTCGATGAGGGGCCGACTGCCAAACACCCGGGCCCGGGTGCCAGCGAACCATCCCGGTTTCTGCCCCTGCGCTCCCAGCAAGAACCCACCGCTAAACATCCACGGCACGCTACACGGGATGAGGCTCTGCCCGGGGCTGTCGGTGAAGCGGGCACGGGCGAGCGAAAGCTCTGCATCCACGAGCAGCCAGTCGGCAGGGTTCCAATAGGCAGTGGCCTCCACCCCATAGCGGCGGGAACCGGGCCCCGCCTCGTTTGTCCCCGCATCTCCAACGTAGACCAACTCGCTTCGGCTCTGGAGGTACCACAGGCTCAAGCTCGCCGTTACCTTGGGTAGCACCTGTGTGCGCAGACCCAGTTCCCCCCCAACCGTGCGAACCAACGCCGGCACTCTGGCCACCGGGTCGGCGGAGGAAGGGTCTATCGTGGTGTTTACCCCTCTGGCGTCGTTGCTGTGAAAGCCGGTTCCGAAGTTTACGTAGTATTCCGTCTGGTCCCAAGGCCCGAAAACCGCTGTGAATTTGGGACTGACGATCCCCGCCATTTCGCCCCCTGCATTGCCGGGACGATTGGCGGTGACATCAAAGAGAAACCCGTCGGCACGCAGCCCTGTGATGGTCTTCAACCAAGGGAACCAGTGCACCGTGTTTTCGGCAAAGACGCCGACGCTGGACTGGTGAACGTCGTCCTCGCGCACGGTATTCCAACGCACGCGGTTCTGAGTGCTGTAAAGGCCGATCCCGTCGATGAGGTCCGTGCGCGCCTGCAGCCCAAGGGTGAAATCCGAGTCCCGTCCAAACCAGTGCAGCCCTTCCCATTTACGGAGAGCGCTCCCGCCCACGATGTAGCGTTTCTCCGCCTGCTCGAACTGGTCTCCGTTAACCGCGTTTTTCGCATACGTGAAATCCGAGAACAACTCCAACGCGTACCGGACCGCGTACAGGTTGAGCTTGGTCGTGGTGTCCGCCTCCCTGCGCTGCAGGTCAAACTGGAGGCTGTAACGTGAGCTCTTGCCGCCGTTGGTTGGGTTGAGGTTGCCAAACCGATCCACAAGGCCCGACTCCACCGCCCGGAGCGGGATTTGGTCTGAGCTTCGCCATTTGCCATGGTACCCCATGAGCGTCAGGGCGATGTGGTCGTCGGAA